>JBBQYK010000018.1:0-24488 GCA_038208765.1 Verrucomicrobiota bacterium | reverse complement strand
TATAGACAAAGTGCGGACGCCCTGGCGTGCATGCGTCCCACATGGATTGCGTCTGGAACGTGAAAAGAAATTCCGGCCCGCGGGCCGCGTCCGCGATCCAGCGTCGGATGAAACGAAACGTGGCGGGCGTTTGCACCACGCTGTCGAGCGGGTCCGCGCGCAGCCTCTTCACGCCGTGGCGAACCGCGCCCTGCGCGAGACCGCGCGCCACGGCCAGCGGAGAGCGGCGCAGCTTCTCACGCACGTCGAACACCACCACTTCGCACTCCGGGAACTGCCGCCGCAACTGCGCCGCCACGCTCGCGTTGATGTGCGAGAAGGAGCCGCATTTCACGAAGGCAATTTTTTGCGGAGCCACGGATGGAGAATAATGCTGACGGTCAGGCTTGCGCGCCGAGGAGGCCAAGATGCGACTCGTGGCAGAACAGCGCGTCGCACCAGTCGGCGAGATTGTGGCGGTATTGCAACTCGTAGAAGCTGACGAGCCGGAAACCATAGTCGCGCAGCAGCGCATACACCTGGTCCGGCGCCGCGCCCTCGCGATACATGTCCGAGAATGTGATCTCGATCAGCACCAGCTTCACGAGGCCCGCGCGCATGGTGCGCTCCGCGCCGCGCAGCACCTGCACGTCGAAACCCTGCGTGTCAATTTTGGCGAGGCTCACCTGCTCGATCCGTTGCGCCTCGCAATAAGCGTCAATCGTCGTCACCGGCACCTTCACGCGATTGACGATGTTGCCCCAGCCGTCCTGGCCGGGCGGCAGGAACGAGTTCATCACGCTCGAGGAATTTTCCATCAGCTCCAGCTCGCCGGGCTGCGCGGCGAGGCCGACGTTCTGCGGGTGAACATTCTTAAAACCTTTCGCCACCGCGCTGAGTTCGCGAAAGGCGGCGGGCGACGGCTCGAAGGAATGAATCACACTGTGCGGCAGCAAATCTTTGAACGCCTGCACGGACTGGCCCACGTTCGCGCCGATGTCGAAGACGACCGGCGCGGCCTCGCCGGCCAGCGCGCGGCCCACGTCCGCCAGCTTGTGGCGTCCGACGGACGCAGACTGGGTGCGGATGATTTGAAACCCGGCGGAATACGCGAGTCTCTTGACGGCTCTTTTCAAAGTTTCCATGCAGTTGCTTTCACTTGGCGCACAGGGGCGCGGCGGATTTCAAATCGGGCGCGGCGGGACGGCCCTTCCGGCGGGCCACCACGGCCAGCGCCTCGTCATAGACATTCGCCGTCTTTTCCGCCAGGCGCTGGCCGGAGAATTCTTCCCGCGCCCAGGCGCGGGCGCGCGCGGAAGTTTCCCGCCGCAAAGAGTCGTTGCTTAGAAGTTCGGAAAGACGATCCGCCAGAGCCGTCGCGTCGTTGAGCGGCACGACGAAACCGACGCGCCCCTCGGGAATCACGTAGCGATGATCCGAAACATCCGTCGCCACCACCGGTACACCCGAGGCCATGGACTCCAGCGCGGCATTGGGCGTGCCTTCAAAGAGCGACGAGAGCGCGGTCACATCGCACACGTTGTAATAGCGCTCGACGTCAGAGCGGTTGCCGACGAAAAGGCAGTGCGCTTTCAGCCCCAATTCCTCCACGCGGGCGAGCATCTTCCGCTTCGTCTCGGTGGAGTCACAGGAGCCTTGGAACAGTTCGTCGCCCACGAAAAGAAACCGCGCGTCCGGCACCGCACGCACCACCCGTGCCGCCGCCTCGATGAACATCAGATGATTCTTCTGCGGTTTGAAGCTCGCCATGATGCCGACGACGCGGTGCTCCGGGCGCAAGCCCAGTTCCGCGCGCAAGGCCGCGCCATCGCGCGGTTGGAAGCGGTCCACATCCACGCCGTTGTACACCACGCGATACTGCGCGGCGGGCTGGCCGAGCAGCCGCGCGTTGAACGCCGCGCCCGCGCGCGAATTGGCAATCGTGAAATCATGCCCCCAGCGCGTCAGCCCGTAGGCGAGCTTGTTAATCCGCTTCAAATCGTAGTCCGTGTTGCGCTCCGACCCGATGACCGCCGCGCCGGCCCATCGTCCGGCGAGGCGCGCGGCGATTTCCGCGTCGAACAAGTAGCCATGCACCACCGACGCCCCGAGCTTTTTCAGCAACGCGCGCAGCCGCGTCACCACCGTGAAATCAAACTTGCCCCGCCGCTGAATGACGTGCAGCCGGCGCGCGGCATCGCGCAACGAGTCCGCCAGCGGCGTGTAATCATGCAGCGCCACGACATGCAGATCGAAGCGCGCCGCGTCCATGTGGTTGGCGAGTTCCACGACCTGCCGTTGCGCGCCGCCGAATTCGAGATCGCTGATGACCACGACGGCGACGGGACTGGCCGGTGATGATGAATCCAACTTCACGGGTGAACAGGTTTGCGGGCGATGACGCAGACGCCCGAGCCGACGGGCGGCAGCAGGGATTTGCTCAGCGCGCCGAGGCGGTAACACCACTGGCGGAAGCCGAGCTTTTGATACAGCCCGCACAAGCTGGGCGCGGCGCTGACATAGACCTCGTGGAGTCCGGCCCGTTTCACCAAGTCGCCCAAAGTCTTCGTCGAGAAGTGGCACCAGTGCGACGTGGGGTCCAAAGTTTTGCCCCGCGCAAACCATTCCTGCGGCTGGTGGACATTCGGAACATCAATCAGCAACACGCCGCCCGGCTTAAGCAGGCGGGCCATTTCGCGCGCGGCGGACACCGGCGTTTGAATGTGCTCGAAGACCTGGTAGCTGATGATGGCGTCAAACTGTCCGGCGTGCGCAGCGTAGAACTCTTCGAGTCCGCCGGTCTGGATGAGATCAAACTTCCAATGGCGGTTGGCCGCCTCGACCAGCCCGCGGTTCATGTCGAAACCCATCACCGCCCAGCCGGACTGGAGCGCCGCGTTCACCATCCCGCCCGCGCCGCATCCGAAATCGAGCAGTCTCTTGCCCGGCGTGAACCGTTCGAGCAGGTGCAACAGGAACCGGCCCTGCCGGTCCATCGCCGCCAGCATGTCCGGTCGGAAATGACGGTCCAACGCGCCGCGATTTTCAACTTCATCGAGGTACGTGGTGGGCTGCGGATTCGTGTAGATCATTTCGCACCCGACGCAGCGCGTCACCCGGTGCCGCTCCGGCCCATAGTGCGACGGCGCCAGGACGTAGAGCACGGGATTCGTGACCCCGCACAACGGGCAGGGCACCTCCACGAGCGCGCCGGAATTTTGCTTCGCGTTCAAATTTTCAACGGGCGCGGATTTCCACCGGCAAAGACTCCCACGCCGCGACCAGTTCACGGGCGAACTGCGGCATCACTACTTCCGGGCGGTGGTTTTCAAAATAGTATCGCCGCGCCTGTTCGGATTGCTCACGCCACCGGGCCGGGGACGAAAACAATTCGGTGAACGCCCGGACAAAGGCCGGCACATCCGTTGCGACCGTGCCGAGATTCAGCCGCTGAATGAGTCCGTCCGGATCAAACGACGAAACCACCGGCCGGCCATGACTCCATGCTTCGAGAAACGTGTTTGGAAATCCTTCATACTCCGAGGTGCAGCACACGCCCGAGGCGCGCTGGTAAAGATCGGGCATCTGATCGCGGCGCAGGGTGCCGCGCCACACCACGTTCGCGAGCGCGCCCGCCTGCGCGCGGAGACTCTGCCCGTAGGCGATGCCGTCGTTGGCCACGGCGAGTTCAAACGTCACCGCCGGCAGACGGCGGGCGATCTCGAGCAGCCACTCCAGCCGTTTCAACGGCGCGGCGCGTCCAATCCAGGCCACGCGGGCCGGCTCCGGCGGACTTAATTTTGCATAGTCCTGTTCCGACGGTCCGGGACACGGCATGGGCAGAGGGACGGCCGCGAGGCCGAACCCCTCGCGCAGCGCGCGCTGCTGCCGGTGCGTCTGGACCAGAACCTTGTGTGCGCCCGTCAGACCGCGCCGATACAAAATGCGCTCGTAGGCTTTTGGCATCACGGGAAGTTTGGGATCGCACGCCACATCAGAAGCAACCGAATAAACAAACGCGCGTCCGTGCCGCCGACACCAATCCGCCGCCAGGCCGGTCACGTATTCGGCGGAGTTGTGATAATAGATATCGGCGTCGGCCCGACGCAGGGCCGCGTACAGGCCGGTCAGGCGCGGATGAAAAAAACGCAGGCCCGGCCATCCTTTTTCCGAAGGACAAATCGCGATGACTTGCACGCCGTCGATCTCGCTCACCGGCGGCTGGCCTTCGTCCCAGGTGAGCACGCTCGTCGGGTAGCCTTCCGCCGCGAGCCAGCGCGCGGTGCCGGCCGTCTGATGCTCCGCGCCGCCGATGAATCCGTTCTTCCCGCCGCACAGCGCGCCGTAGGCATTGTGGGCGATGAGACAGATCGCGGGCTTCGCGAGCGTTTTTTCCGCCATCATGCGCGCACCAAGGTGAACCGTTCTTTCGAGGGCGTGAGCCGGCCCTCGGGCAGTCCGCGTAAAAAGTCCGCCACCTCGTCCGGCATGAACCGGAAGTGCCGCGTGCTCGCCGGATTGAAGTTCAGAAAAATCCGCCCGCCCGGCCGTAGCCGGGCGCGGCAGTCTTCGAGGAAAAACTTCCATTCCTCCGGCCCCCAGACGTCCTCGCGCCAATGCAGGTCGAAGCAGATCGAGAAGGCAGTGATCAAATCAAAGGGCGCGCCCAGATCGGGCAGGGGCCGGAACTTTTCCACCCGCTGCCCGACGCGGGGGATTTCGAGCAGCTTCACCAAGTCGTTGTACATCGGGTTGTCCTCGAGATCGATGCCCAGCACGTCGTGGCCGCTGGTCTTCAAAGCGAACAGGAAGTAGCCGGAGCCGCAGCCGATGTCCAAAACGCGCATCGGCCTGGCCCCGATCAGGCCGAGACGGCCCGCCGCGTGCGCGACTTCTTCCACATGCGGTTCGAGGTCGAGATACTTTCGCGAGTTGTCCCCGAAGTCGCGATGCTTCTCGACGAGCGACTGGAGGCCGCGTCCATGAATATCGGCCACGACCCGCTTCGCCAGGGCGCACTCCGCCCGGTAGCGGGAGGAACCCACGGTGCGAACAAGCCTCGGCAGACCGGTTCGTTTGAGGACGTTTTTTACTGAAGCAAGGGTGCTCACAATTTTTTTTGGGAGTGGAGAGCCGCGTCCTCTCATTTTGAAATCATCGGAGCACGACGCCATTTGTTCCGCAGGCGTGAGCCGACTTCCGACCAGACCCCGCGCGGGCTGGTCGCCACCGCCTCGCGCAAAAATTTCAGCGCCCGTCCATGACCGCCGCGTTTCCACGCGTGTTTCGCCACGTCCACCAAACGCCGCGCCTGCTGCTCGTCCCATTCCGCATCGCTGACCGCCACGGGCAGGCCGGTCATTCCGCGCAAGGTCGGCACCCGCTCCAGGCGGAACTGCTCGGTCGCGCCCACGGTTTTGGAAGCGCCATGAAAGCGGAATTTCCCCAGCCGCTCGTCCACGTAACTGACCTCCAGGCCGCACGCGAGCAACCGCACCATCAGATGGTAATCCATGCAGTATTTCAAATCCTCACGCACGCCGCCCAGCGCCTGAAGTTCCGCCCGCGGCAGGAAGGTGCCAGGCTGCGCCCAGCCTAGGGACGGACACTCCCAAAAGCGGATGAAGTTTTTCGCGGTCTGGTTCTCCGCTTTCATCACCTCGAAGGTGCCGGATTCGTTGAAAAACTCGGTGTGACCGGAAACGATGGAACCGGGGTGCTGCTGCCACGCCTCGGCCACGGCCCACAACGCGCCGGGCGTGAGCAGGTCATCCGAATTGATCCAGTTGAAGATGTCGCCCGTGCAGCGCGCCAGCCCTTTGTTGATGGCGTGGCTCTGGCCGCGATCCTTTTCGCTGACCCAGAACGTGAGGCGGCCCTCGTAGCGCCGGATGATCTCCACGCTGCGATCGGTGCTGCCGCCGTCCATGACGATGTATTCGAGCTTCGGATAATTTTGCCCGAGGATGGAAAGAATCGTTTCCTCGATGAAGTCCGCCTGATTGAACGACGGCGTGACAATGCTGATGCGCGGCAGCGCGGCCAGCGCCTCGGCGGTGCGCACGGGAGGCGGTGCGCTTTCCCACGGCCAGCCTTTTTTCGGTTGCGAGGACATCAGTTTTCTCCGCGTTGCAGCACCACGAAAATGTGATCCGGCCAGGTCGCGGTGCCGACCGCGTGCGCATACATTCTCCGACCGGTGAGCAGTTCGCTGGCGCGTCCGATCAGAATCTTCACAAACTGCAACCAGCGTTCGGCGACAAACATCTTCCCATACGCCCGGCGGGAATGACTAAAGGCCGCGCTGCGCACCAGCCGCAGTCCCGATTCCTTCGCCGCCCACGCGAACCAGCGGCGGTTACAAAACGACAGGTGCTGCGGCAGGTAATACCAGTAGCTCAGGCGCGAGAGCCTCCACGGCAGCGCATCGCTGTCGCCCGTGGTGATGATGAGTTTCCCGCCGGGCTTCAGCCAGCGCGCGAGCTTCTGAATGTCCGCGAGCGGATTGGGCAGATGCTCGGCCACGTCCATGAGGTAGATGAAATCAAAGCGCGCGTCCGGTGCTGTGGTTGAATCAATGGTTTCGCCGAGCAATTGGATCCCCAAACCACTTAACATTTGTTGAGCTTCGCGGCTCGGCTCAATCCCGAATTTTTTCACGGAAGCGGGAAGTCGGCGAAGAAAATCCCCGCGAAAGCAGCCCACGTCGAGCACGGTCAGTCCTTCAACACTCGAACTCGTGACTTCCAAGGCCAGGTCAAAATCCCTACGGCCAATGCTTTCCGGGAGAAAGTTAGCTGGCAACTCCTCATACATTTCACCGGGGTCGTTGTCTCGTGCTGTTTTGTCGAGATAAAGGAGAGAACAGTTTGGGCATTCAAAAAGTTCTCCTCCGTCTGCGAATCCATGATCGGCGTTTCGCGAAGCGAGCGACCCTCGCCAGTTTGGTTCGCGCCCACCACAAGACGGACAAGACTTTAGAGAGGGGCGCGCAAGATTTTTTTCCGGGTCGGTCATGAAATAAGCAACGGCAATAAGGTTTTTCGTAGTCTCTGGCTGTTAACCGATTACTTTTGCTGCACGTGGTGCGCCGCCCGAACTGAAGCGATCCCGGATTTTATTCTTCAGACTTCCCGGAAGAACCCATCGCCAATAAATGGGAAGCGTGATCAACACCGCAGCGGTCAAACCTACGGGCAATGCTGCAAGCGGACGCGCCCAAAACAGCCAGCGCGCGAGCAGCAACGCTACGGTGCCGGGAACCATGTAGAGCACCGGTTCCGCGAGCGCCTTCCAGAAATAATCGCGGCCCGACAAGTTCAAGCGCCGACACACGTAGAGCGGAACGTATATCGCATTCAACAGCGCGAGGGGGGCACACACCGCCGCCGCCACCCACGGCAGGCCAAGGTCAAAGACCATCAGCGCCAGGGCCACCGCCACCGCGCTGATCGCGCACGCGATGAGGTGCATGATGGCCGGGCGGCCGTGGAGATTCATGCCGCCGAGAATGCCAATAGCCGGTGCCTGCACGATGTAAGTGGTGTAGCCAAAGGCAAGAAGCGCGAGCACGACGCCGTTTTTGTAATCAGGCCCCATCCACGCCACCAGCACCGGACTGCCCATGGTGATGAGCGTGACGGTCACAGGGAACGTGAGACAGCAGGCGTAGCGTGTGGCCTTGATGACGAGGTCTTGAATTTTTTGATGATCGCCGAGTGCCTGCAAGGAACTCACCGAGGGCACGAGCACGGCGGACATTTTGAAAATGAGCGAGCGCGTTTGCAGCACGAGGCTGCGCGGGCGGGCGAAAAGCGCGAGCGCCGCCGGTCCCATCGCGGCGATGATGAGCACGTTCACGGTCTGGTTCAGCAACAGGTCAGCGATTTGCGGGACGAACGATTTGCCGCCGAAGTGCATCATGCCGCGCGCGGTCTTGGCCGTCGCGTGACGCGGGCTGAGGCTCAGTCCGGGACAGACACGATAGGCAAAAAACATGCGCGCCGCCGCCGGCAGCAGTTCACCGAGCAGTTGCACTACGGCCAGTCCGCGCAAGCCACCACCCGAGAGCAACACACCCACCATCCCGAGCACCGTGATGAAGTAGCCGCCCGCGTAAATGCCATTGTGAATGCCCCACTGATGGCAGCCCGTCAGTACGCCGCCATAAACAGCCGAGGCGGTTTGCACTGCCGTCGCGAGGCCGAGACCGACGACGACCCACGCGAGTTCGTTTTCAAAGGGGCGCAGATGTTTGTCGAGCAAGTGCGGCAGCGCGAAGGCCGTGCCGAAGCTCAGGAGAATCATCAGCCCAGCCATCGCGAGCAGGACGAGAAAAATGGAACTGACGCAGCGGTTGACGCCGGCGATGTCGCCGGTCGCCTGATGCGTGGCCACGTACCGGTTGATCGATCCGACCACGCCCATCTGCACGAGGCTGAAGTAGGCCACGATGGTCCAGCCGAAATCCCAGAGGCCGAGCATCTCCTGCCCGAGCTGGTTATCGATCAGCCGCGGCATGACGAACCCGGCGGCGATGAAGACGAGCTGCGAGAGCCAGCTCACGAGGACGTTGCGCACGAGCCGCTGGCGTCCGCTGACGTCGGGTGCGGGCTGGATCTTTTGTTCGGTGGCGGGCACGGGATCGTAGGACGGGCTTCCAGCCTGTCTCTCCAACTTTTAGGGAACAGACGGATCAGATGGTTGGGACAGGCTGGAAGCCTGTCCTACGGAAATGCGACGCACGAAGCGAGCAGGGTTGCCCGCCCAGATTTCATCAGCGGGCACTTCGCCCGTCACGACGCTGCCGGCTCCGATGACGGCGCGGTCGCCGATGCGCGCACCTTTCAGCACGAGAACATTCGCGCCGAGAAAAACATCGTCGCCGATGATGACAGGCTTGCGGGCGATGGCGTTGCGGTCATTCGCGCGCCGCGCCGCCGCATCGAGCGGGTGAAAATCTGGTGTCCCAGATGCAGACGTTCGCGCCACACGTCAGATGCGAGCCATGGAAATTTCCAGTGCGCAGTAAATGGTCACGCCGGAGAAACCGCAACCGTCACCAATTGTAAGTTTTGCGCCGGGTTCCACACCGATGGAGCAGCCTTTCGACAGGCCGGACAGATTTCCCTCCGGCGCGCTGATCATCATGACGTTGGAACCAATCTTTACGCGCGCGTCGGGAGCCACGTCGAAAATGGGCCGGCCGATGAGGCGCAACTTGTCGCCGATCTGCACCTGCGGATTCAGCCGCGCAAAACGGCGCAGCGACGCGTGTGTCCCGCGTTGCGAGATGAGGTTGAGGAGGCGGGAGAGCATTCGGCGCGCGGTCAGATCGTCGGGAACTTCAGCGGCTGCCACGGGATGGAAACACTTGTGCGCCCGGTCTCATCCGGCGCGTTGCATTGCATTGGAACGGCACGCCCATTGAGGCGCAATTCGTTCACGGAGGAATTTGTGTGGAGCGTCAAGCCCTGACATTCCTCGCTCGTCCACGTTGGATCGCAGGTGATGTTCACCACGCCAGACTTGGCGTCTTCCGCGATGCAGAGCGAGGAACTCTCCGTCATCCGCGCGTAGTCGAGCGCGCGGCGCGTGGTGATCACGAGGATTTTCCCTGCGTCGGAATACTGCTTGAGCAAGTGCAGCGCGCGCACCGTGGCCTCGGGAAAAACCCGGCCCGGCAGCTTGCCGAGATGCGTGTAGAGCAGACACACGCCTTTGCGCTCGACCAACTGATCGAGGAAGCGCGCGGTGAGCACTTCGCCGAGACCCGCGCCCGTGTCGCCGGTGTCCACGCCGGCGGGATGCGGATTGCAGCGGAGAAATTCCAACGTCGGCTGGCCGTCGCGTAGGGTCGAGGAGTGGAGCAGACGGTTGCCGGCGTGAGCGAGGTACTTCTCATTCCCCGCGTGACCGAGCATTTGCTTCGCGGCCTCTTTCAAAATCGTTTTACCGGAGGCCAGCGGCGAAGTGCTCCGCCACAAGCCGCCGAAGTTCGCTTCCGTGTTCTGGCCGATGACGCTGGTCACGCGCCCGCGCCAGACGTAGCGCACGCCGTGACCCAGCGTGAGATCGGCGTGATAGGCGGCGTGCTCCCGCTCGTCGCCGTGGCCTTGCATGATGTCCGCGCCGAAATTGGTCGGGGCCTGCGCGTGATCGATCCAGACTTTGAGCGCGAGCTGATGCCGCTCCAGTTCTTGCAAAGCCCGCTCGGCGTGCGCGCGACTGACGGCGAGATCGCCGTAAGAGTGGAGACAGTCAATGTGGCCGCTGCGCATCAAGGCACGCGCCATTTCGCGCCCCGCGTCGTCTGTGTTCCAATAGGCGAACTGGCCCGGCGGCATGTCAAAGTAGATCGAGTTGCCGACCTCTAGGCCGACGCCCGCGCCCATCGTCGTCTGCTCGCGGGTGTTCAAGAAGCGCATCTGTTCCGCATACACTTGCGCGTCAGCGGTCTCGTCGAGGTCGCTGCAAATCGCGAGCATGGCGCGATAGGGAAAAGGAAAGCGGCGCAGCGTCACAAGAAGGTCAGACGTAGCCATAGCGGCGATTCAGGTCGCCGGCCACCCGGTCAAAAGTTTCTAAATCTTGGGGGCTGAGATGAGTTTTCCAACGCTCGTCCAGGCGAATCTCGGAGGTCGTGTCGAAGCGCATGCCGTTCCCGATGACGTGCTGCGGGCGCGAACGAAATTCCAGGTTCGCGCGGGCCGGGTCCAGTCCCAGGAAACTGCAGAGGCGTCCGAGCGTTTCCCGAGGATTCGCGCACAGCTCCTCATAGCGCACCTCGGTCCATTGCGAGCGGGGCAGTTGCTCCAGCAGACAGTCGGCGGCTTCGTTGCTGCGCTTCCACTCGTTGGCTGCGTCCGCCATGTTTTGCCGCACCGAGGGGCGCTTCAGGCCCGTGCCTCCTCCGCGCAACGCCGGGTCTGCGGAATCCGCAAACGCCCAGTCGTCCACGTAGGTCAGGGAAACGGCGCGGCCATCGCGCAGGCATCGGACAATCTTGATGTCGAGAGCTTTGATCCGCAGAAGGTATTTGAGGCGCAGTGCGATCTTTGAGGAATCCACCACGATGGAAGCGCCGGTGGCGGCCTGTAATGATTCGATGAGCGCCAAGTTGCGCCGGTTGGTCCGGCCCAAGTGGCGGCGCCACGAACCGGACAAGCCGAGCGCGAGGTCGCGGACGGTTTCCAGCGCCGCGCCCCGGTGCAACGGGGCCAGCAACCGCTGCACATAGGCGCTGTCCAGGTCGAAGATGCTGGTCCCCGCCTCCGTGATGTCGAACGAACCGATGCCTTTCTGCTGCATCTGCTGCGTGACAGTTTTCCAAAAGTCGCACTGCCGGATCGGCGCGCGGCAGGAACACCGGTAGGCGTCGGGATCACCCAGGCTGGTGGCCTTGAGTTCACCCGCCGTGCAGGCCTGCGGGTGTGCGCCCAGCAGCATGGCCAGCAACGTGGAACCGGAATGGCTGGCGGCCAGCAAGTAGGCCAAACGCGGCCGGGCGGTCGCCGGGCCGGCCGGCGATGTCGGGGTCAAAATCATGCGGAGTATGGATGCGAAACCACTTCCATGTCCTCGGCGGAATCCTCCTCCTCCGAGGCTTCCTCAAACAACGGAGCACCAGTGAGCAGGGAACGCTCGCGTTCGACATACACGCGCAGCATGAGACCGATGGCGCACCACATGCCGACGGAGCCTTCGCGCGGATAAAAACTCTGGCTCCCCATCGCCGCGATCAGCAACGCCGAGACCAGCGAGAAACAAACCCCGCCGACCGCCGCGTAGATGGGGTCCGTGCGATCCTTCAAGACCCGGTAGGAGAAGAAAAAGATGATGGCATACATCGGAATGACAATCACAAAGCCGACCAATCCGTTGTCGAGCAGCATTTCCAGGTAGGCGTTGTGCGGGTGAGGAAAGGTTTCGCCACCATGGTAATCGTCCATGATTTTTTGGTAGGTGCCGGTGCGAATCATGGCCTGCCGACCGTACCCGACCAGTGGCGATTCGAATATTTTGGGAACGACGTACGACCAGGCAATCGTCCGGCCCGACGTGACCTCATAGGCGTCGGTCTCGGTTTTGACCGGCCCCTGGCCCTGGCCGAAACCTTGGAGCATCCGCTCCCGCACAGCGGGCAGAAAAATCATCACGGCCAGAATGGTCAGCGGCAGGACGGGCAGGAACTTCCGCCAGCGCAGCAGGCAGATCATCAGCCCCAGCAGCCCCCAGGTGACATAGCCGGCCCGACCTCCGGTGAGCGCCTGCCCGAGCGCGATGGTCGCGGCAGCACCGAGGATGAGCAGTTGCGCGCGGCGTGTCTTGACCAAGGCCAGCGCGGTGAGCATGGCCCAGGACGCGCCGGAGAACATCATGGACAGGTTGACCCGATGGTATCCGACCGACTTGGCCAGTACTTTGTTGGCGCGGCGAGAGAGATCGGCCCCGCTGGCCCCCGCCGAACTCAGCGGCATGTGTTTGATGACCTGGAGAGCGAGCAGAAAATATATGGAGAGAACGCAGGCCACCCCGATGATCGTTCTCTGTCGCGTCCGGCAGCCATCGAAAAGCAGCAGCCCCGGCAACACCCATTTCACGCAGTTGATCAAATAATCGCTGATCGCATAACCCATCCCAATTTCCTCAAAGTCCTCGTGCTTCAGACTCTCAAAGTCCAACAGCAGTCGCACCACTCCCCACAGGATGACGAAGAAATACCCCACGCCAAGCAGCATGAGGTATCGGGGCATGTCCCAGACCCGGCCTTCGTGCCGCCGGCTCCGCCACCACGCCAGCAGCACGTTCAGCATCAGAAAATTCCACGGGTTCAGCCCCTGAATGCCCCCAATGCCGCTGGGCATGTCGGGATGCTCCAGCACCGCCATCAAACAAACCGCCGCGCAGAGCGAGGCGAACCAGTTCCGCCAGGCGTAAATGGAAAAGCCCAGCACGAACAGGAGGCAGAGTGCGACGCGGATGCTCACGAACTTTTTTGGCTGCTCAAATTAAACCGCCGCGAGCGCGGACAGAATTCTCTCGGAAGTTTTTCCATCCCACATTTCCGGCAGTCGGCCGAGGCGAGGACTGGCGGCGAGGACTTGGTTCAAATCTTCCGCGAGCGTGCTAATTTTCGTCAGACGGTTGCTGCCCACGTTGATGGTCACGGGGCGCTCGGTGTTTGGGCGCAGCGTGAGGCACGGCGTGCGGAAGTAGGTGGACTCCTCCTGCAAGCCGCCGGAGTCCGTAAGCACGAGCCGCGCGTTTTCCGTGAGGCACACCGAGTCGTGGTAGCCCACGGGGTCGAGCAGGTGACAGCCGCTGTCGCCGTTCAGTTGAATGCCGAATTCGGAAAACATTTTGCGCGTGCGCGGATGGACGGGGAAGACGACGGGCGTCTTGGCGGCCAGCCTTTTCAACTCACCCGCGATGGCGGTCAGGCTCGCACGGTCATCGACGTTCGCGGGGCGATGGAGCGTGACGTAGAGATAATTTCCCGGCTGCACGCCGCACTCCTGAAGAATTTTACTGCGGCGGGCCTGCTCCAGATTCGCGACGAGCGAATCAATCATGATGTTGCCCACGAATTTGATGCGCGCTTCCGGCACGCCCTCGCGACGCAGATTTTCATTTCCATCCTCCGACGGCGTGAGCAGCAAATCGGCAATCGAGTCCGTGACCAGGCGGTTGATTTCCTCCGGCATGGTGCGGTCGAAACTGCGCAGGCCCGCCTCGACGTGCGCGACCTTGATGCCGAGTTTCACCGCCACGAGCGTGCAGGCCACGGTGGAATTCACGTCGCCGAAGACCACGACCCAGTCGGGTTTTTCGGCGAGGCAAACCTTCTCGAAACCGATCATCACGTTCGCGGTCTGCGTCGCGTGCGAGCTGCTGCCGACATTGAGATTCACATCCGGCTTCGGAATGCCCAGTTCGCGGAAGAACACTTCCGACATCGCATCATCGTAATGCTGTCCGGTATGAACGAGGCGGCAGTCGAAGCGCGTGGCGGCGCTGGCGTCCGCGTTGTGACGGCGCGCGGCGTGGATGAGCGGCGCGACTTTCATGAAGTTCGGTCGCGCGCCAGCCACGAGGATGAGTTTCAGGGTCGGGGGCATGTGTTGAAGCGGTGAAACCTGGGAGCGCCGGCGTCTCGCCGGCTCGAACGTCTTGTTGTTGGTGAACTCGCCAGCGAGACGCTGGCGCTCCCAGAAAAATCACCCCGCCTGAATGCGCGCGATGTCATCAATGTGATCCACGACCACCATCAGCGTCTTCGGGGTCACGCCGTTCGCGTGGCCGTTGCGAGAGCGGCGGGCGAGTTTGATTTTCTGTTCCACGTCCTCGGTGGTTTCGATCATCACGAGCCGGCCTTCCTGCTGGAGGTGATGATCAATCGCGCCAATTTTTCCACGGAAGATGCTGTAGACCGGCACGCCGAGCGCGGCGGCCTCGCGGTTCATCGTGCCGCCGCCGCTGACCACGAGATCGGAATGCCACAGAAGGTTCAAACCATCCACCGCCGTGCGTGGGATGATCGTGCGCGCCGCGCCAAACCACTGCGGCCAGTTCTTGCGAATGAATTCGCCCTGCTTGGTGTTGCGCGGCAGCAGCACAATGCGGACATCTTTTTCCTGGCAGGCCAGTTCCATGAAGCGCACGAAAAGCGCCTCGCTCTCCGGGTTGTGGTAATGCGCCTCGGTCGCGGGCGGGCGCACGGTGATGAGCATTTCCTCGGGACGGATGCCCAGGTCGCTGAGGAAGTCCGGGTCGCGCCGCATTCGGCTCACGTACACGTCTTCCTTGATGCCGGGATATTTGCGGATGCGCTCGGGCGGCGCGCACAGCGCCTCGTTCGGAATCACCTCGGGCACCATCTCCCACCTCGGGCGCATGAGCGGCGGATATTGCGCGAACTCGTAGTCCGCCATCAGCAAAGTGGGAATGCCGAGCAGGTTGGAAATGATGATCTGCGAACGCGCGCCGTGCGAGAGCGCGAGATCGGGTTTCTCGCGGAGCGCGAAGGGCAGCAGTTGCAAGGCGCGGTAGAAGAGTCCGAGCACCTTGACCAGTTTGTTCTTCCCGTAGTGCCGTCCGATTTTTGTGTAGCGCACGCCCTTTTGGTCGGCGAGTTCGCAGACCTGGAAGGCATCGCGCGCGGTGAGCACGACTTCAAAACCGCGCGCGCGCAACTCGTCAATGATCGGCTCGAAGAACGGGACGTGCGGCGTGTTGTCGAGGTCGATCCAGATTTTCTGGCGCTTCGCGGTAGTGGGACTGGCGCCCTCGCCAGTCTTCTTAGTCTTGCGGGCCTCGCCTGCAGGACTGCAAGCGGAGGCGCTTGCAGGACGCGTGACAGGCGAGGGCGCCTGTCCCACTACCACGGCCGCAGGCGCAAGTTGCTTCCGGGCCAGCGCGGCAACTTCCTTCGGCAACGCGGACCAGTATTGCCCTTCGTATTTCTCCTTCGCGTAATCGAGGAACTCCGCGTAGCGCGCGATGGGATACGACTGCCCCGGCTCGCCCAGCCCGCTGACATCCATGTAGTCGGGATGCACGTCGAGCATGGCCATGCCGCCGTGCTCGGCGATCCAGTCGAGCTTCTTTTTCCAAATCTCAATGCCCTCCTCCTGCAACAAAAGAAAGAGCGTGAAGTCCTGCGCCAGCGTGTAGGGCAGCTCGACGTAGCCGGGACGGCCGGGCGCGGAAACCCAGAACGGGAAAATCGTGTCCACGCCGTCGGGCTGCGGCTCAAACGGATCGGTGTCGAAGGTGGAGCAATCGTAATCCGCCTCGAGGTCGTGCAGCCATTCGAGGTTGTGGTGCATGAAGCCGGAGCGGAAACCGGTCGCCTGCCACTCGCGCAGGTAGCGATTGATGCTCGCGGCGTTGAGGCGGAATTCATCGCGCGACCAGTAGAGCTTGCCGTCGTGATGCAAATCGTGGACGCCGACTTCAAAACCTTTCTTGGTCAGGAACGCACGAAACTCCGGCGGGACGCGATAGTTGCCCTCCGGCACAAAGTTGAACGCGGAACGAAAGCCGCGCGACATCTCCAGTTCGGCCAGCGCGCGGCAGCGTTCAAGCCCGCCCGCGCGCTCGACATCGTGCGTGAGGACGAGCGCGAATTTTTTCCCATCCGGCCAGCCCTGCCAGCCGGCGGGCGGCTTCTCCGTGCCGGGCTTGATCGGCCACTCGTGCGCGAAGGCGCGCTGCCGCCGTCCCGCGCGCCAGCGCCGGAACGCGAGGCGCAGCCCGTGCGGCATGAACGGCTTCAGACGGTAATAAGTGCGGAGGAGGAACATCAGGGAAATGACGAATGACGAATGACGGATGACGAACGGGCTGGAATCAATGACGCGGGCTGCAGGAGTTTTGCATGGCGGACGTAGCGCGATGCCGCCGTTCGATGCGGCGCATGGTTAGGCGTCCGGTCGAACATACCAGAATCTGTTGTAGCGGAGTGCGCGCTCGTCGTGCAGCCGGAAAAACTCTGAGAACGTCACCTCGCCGCATTCCTGCCGGTCGCCTCCAAACTGGTAATCAGTGGAGAACGTGATGCGCCGCTCTGACGAAGCGGCGATGAGCCGCTGCATGAGGTCCGCAACATCCCGACGAGTCTCAGGGAGAAAGACCAGGGCATCGTCGTCATCCCAATCCATAATCATCCCGGCAAACCAGCCGCCGTCCTCCTCGCCCTCGAAACTCTTGTTAGCGAGGTGGACGATAACGCCACTCAGCGAGTCAAAGATGTTCTGGAAAAGTGAGCGATGGGTAACCAACTCCATGCCCGCGATATGAGCGAAGCTCGGATACTTTGGAAGCTCAGGAACTTTGGGACAACCGATGGAGATGAGTTCGATGGTAGGCACGCGAGGACACCTAACAGATGTTCACCAACTTAGATTTCACCCAAGCAGACTTCGTCCCCGTCAATTCGCAGTCACGCGATGGCCTGGCGTTCATTTCAATTTTTTGGGAGGCACAAACAGGGCGGGCCGCGCGGCGTCACTGGCCGCGCGGACTGTCCCACTTGATTTCTCACCCCATCTCACCGGGGCGGCCTGGCGTGTTCAGGCTCCAACCTGACCACACCGCTTCCATCGTCCAACTCTGGAAATTTTTCGGGGCCGCGAACATCGCGGCGATTCGGGCGGGCGGGCGCGGTCACGCACGGGAGAAGGCGTGTTCACACGCCCTGCTGCAACCACTTGGGCACCGGGTCGCGCACTTTGTTCAGCACCGCGCTGACCGGTGCCTTCGAGCGCGCGAGCAGGCGAGCCGCCTGCTTCACCGACTCCTGCGTGTCCTTCTCCGACTCCACCACCAAAATCACCAGGTCCATCATGCCGGCCAGTCGCGCCGTCATTGTAGTAGGTGTTGTCGGCGGTAAATCGAAAACAATGTAGTCGTAATCGCACACGCGCAGCTTCGGCACGATGCGCGCGAGCTGCTTGGGCAGGCTCTGCGTCGTGGGATCGTTCGGGTTGCCGGCGGTGGCAACGTAGAGGTTTTGCAAAACTTTTCCGTTCGATCGTTTGTCGAGTTCGAGTGCGTCGGCCAGGCCGCAGGCGAGTTCGCCGCGATAGAACGGATGCGCGGCCTCGGCTTCGTAATTCAAATTCAGCAGCAGCACGTTGCCATCACCCGTCTCGGAAAGCGCGCCCGCGAGGCCGGCGGCAATGGACGTGACGCCCGCGTTGCCGCCGCAACTGGTGATGCCGATGAGCTTGGGCTTGTGCGGGTCGCCGCCGAAGTGCGTGAGCGTGGCGTCGCGCACGCCGTCAATGTAGCGGCGGAGCGGATGCTCGGCGTCCCACGTCGGGTGCAAGTCCGTGGCGACTGCGGGCACGCCAGTTTTCTCGTCCGCATCGCCTTCTTCCTCCTTCGGTCCGGGGAACGGCAGCATCTTCGAGTGGCCGTTCAAACCGAGTTTGGGAATGGAGAGGAACAGCGGCATCTTGAGCTTCGTCTCGATCTCGCTGGGCTTGCGAATGGTGTGGTCCACAAACATTTCGATGAAGAAGGCGAGGCCGAGGCCCGCGAACAAAAAGGCGACGAAGGTTCCGATGACGAATTTGAGCCGCTGCGAGACGTTCGGCGCGGGTGGGGAAGGCGTCTGCACGGGCTGAATGTTCGACATCTTGGCCTCGGCCATCTTGTCGTCGAACTCCGCGGCCTGCAGCCCGGCGGAGACGTGCAGGTAATTCTGGTTGTTGGCCAGGAGCTTGCGCTGCACGTCGGCGATGGCGTTCTCCAAGCCGTCAATGACCGCGAGTTCGGCGCGCACCGCAGCCATCTGGTTGCTAATGATGCCGAGCCGGGATTCAAGCGCGAGCAGACGGCGCGGGTCGGGACGAGCTTCGACGGGACCGCCGGCCACCGCCGGCAGCGCGACGGGCAGGGCCACCAGCCTGGGAAATTCCTTCTCGAGCACGGCCTTCTTTTTTTCCTGCTCGGCCATCTGCTGCCGGACGTTGACGACGAGCGGATTCTCGTCGGTGTAAGTCGCAGCCAGTTCAAACTCGCGCTGGCGCATCGATTCGAGCCGGCCAACCATCACTTTGTACTCGGTGATTTTTGCGAGTGGCAGGCCGGCTTCGACGGCGTTGGTTTCCTGCACGGGCTTCGGCGTGTTGCCGAGCAGGGAGCGCAAGTCCGCGATGTCAGCCTCGGCGTCGAAATATTTCCGGCGTAGGCTGGCGAGTTCCTGAGCCAGATTGTTTTTCGACTCGACGACGGACACCACGCCCGCCTTGCGATGGAGCTTTTGCAGCTCGTCCTCGTTCTCGCGGATGCGGATGGCGATGTCTTGGGCTTCCACCGAGAGGATGCCCTCGTAGTTGCGCCCGGTGTGGTGAATCTTTTTGTGGCGCTTGAAATACTCCTCGATTACCTCGCCCAGCACGATTTGGCAGAGTGAGGGATCGCCGTGCGAGAAACGAACCCGGATGGCGTTGCTGCGGTGGGGATTGTTCAGTTCGAGGCCTTTGTACACGACCTCGGCGGCGGCGGTGACGTTGCTGCCCCGGCCCTTGCCGAGCAATTTCTCCGGGCCGACCCGCCGAGCAACCTCCTCGCAGAGATCGTGGCTGGTGAGAATTTCCAGCTCAGTGTTGATGACGTTCTCGCCGCCGAAATCAGGCGACTTGGTCTGCGAGCCAAGCGCCTCGACCGACCGCGTGGATGTGACGTAACGGACAATCAGCTTCGCCTCCGACCAGTAAAGCGTCTTCTGCGTGAAGAACACGAAGAGGCCCGCCAGCAGGCCGACGGCGAGACAGCCGAGGATGACCCACTTCTGCCGGAAGAGCACGTAGTAGATGTCGGTGAGCTTCATGCCCAGCGCCGGCATCTCGAACGCGTCTTTTTTGTTGTGTTTCGCTTCCATCATTAAACGCCTCAACTGAGGTGCGGATAAACCGCACGGCCAACGCAGCGGGAAACCGCCACTGGCATTAGAGCAAACAACCGGGCCTGAAGACCAGCCGCCAGATCGCTTGTTTTGACAAACTGCCGCCGGGCGAAATCATAACGGGCGTAACGGATCACCCGCTCGTCCGCGCCCCACTGGCGTTTGAACCGCCGCAGGCCTTCGTTGGCCTGCGAGGTCTTGCCGAAATCCAGTTCCATCACGCCCGCATCCATCAGGCGGCGCAGGCTCTGCCAGATCACGAGGTTGGGACCGCGCAATTCCTGAAAGCGTTCATCCGAGGCGCTGAACTTGTAGATGGCCGTGCGGGCAAAACGGAAGAAAACCGCGCCGGCAATGGGTCTGCCTTCGTGCCGGGCGAGCGCGATGAAGCCGTGGCCATTCTCCAAAATGTGCTCGCCGAGTTTCTCGAAGAAACGTAGCGGCTGCGGCGGGGCGCCGTGCTTCGTGCGCGTGCGGCAGTGCAGTTCGTAGTAGGCGCGCACGGCGGCGGCGTCGGTGGCAAACTCGACGGTCACGCCCGCGCGCTCGGCCTTGCGGATGTTGCGCTGTACGGAGTTGTCGAACTTCGCGAAAGCGTCTTCGGCCTTGAGATTCAAACTGAGAACGTGGCCGTGGAACGAAACGGACTCTGGCAGGTGGTGGAACAGTTCGTGGCCGCCGCGCAGTTCGAGATACTTCCAGCCACGCGAGAGTCCCTCGTGCGTGGCGACATCGAGCAGGGACTCGGCCGTGACGCCGGGCGTGAGCAGCGGCGCGCATTCGTCCGTAAAGGGCAGTGAGACGCCGCGCCGTCCGCGCAGCCAGCTTCGCGCCTCCATCACCGGCAGCAGTCCGCGCAATTCATCGCCGCTCGTCGCGACCACGTAGCGCGGCTCGAAGCCGTAGGAGTTTGCGAGCGTCTTCGCCCACGCCGCACTGTGGAAAAAAGTCGCGTGCGGATGCGTCCAGAGCAACGCGTCCCAGGTCTCGTCCTCGATGGGATTCACGATCCGCAAATCCATCGAGGCCCCGGCGCAGGAAAGCGCGGACGGCACGATGGAAATGGCGGGGGCGGCGGTCATGCGGTCACCAGAGATTTTTCCACCCAGGCGCGCACCGCGCCCGCGACGTATTCCACCTGCTCCGGCGTGAGTTCCGGGAACATGGGCAGCGAGACAAATTCATCCGCACAGCGTTCCGCCACGGGGAACGAACCGCGCCCCAATCCGAGCGAACGATACGCCTCCTGCAAATGCACCGGCACGGGATAGTGAATGCCGCAGCCGATGCCCTGCGCCGTCAGCGCGCGCATCAGCTCATCGCGTTTGGGCGCGCGGATGGCGTAAATGTGGAAGACGTGCGTGCGCCCTGTCGCGGTCGTCGGCAAAATGATTTCGTCGAGGCCGGAAAGCAGTTCGGTGTAATGCGCGGCGTGCTGGCGGCGGCGTTCGTTGCCATCGGCGAGGCGCTTGAGTTTGATCGAAAGCGCGGCGGCCTGAATGCCGTCCATGCGCCCGTTCCAGCCGATCATCGAGTGATGATACTTCTTCGCCTGGCCGTGGTCGCGGAGCGTGTCCATCTTCTGCTTCAACTCCGGGCTGTTCGTCACCGCCGCACCAGCCTCGCCGAGCGCGCCGAGATTTTTGCCGGGATAAAAACTGAACGCACCCGCATCGCCAATGGTGCCGGCCTGACGGCCCTTGTATTCCGCGCCGTGCGCCTGGCAGGCGTCCTCGACGACCGGCAGTTGGTGGCGGAGCGCGATTTCCAGAATCGGATCCATGTCCGCCGTCTGGCCGAAAAGCTGGACCGGAATGATGGCCTTGGTGCGCGGCGTGATGGCGCGTTCGAGCAGCGCCGGATCCATCGTGTAAGTCTCCTCGTCAATGTCCACGAACACGGGTCTCGCGCCGCAGTAGCTGATGGCTTCCGCCGTCGCCATGAAGGTGCCGGGCACGGTCACGACCTCGTCGCCCGGCCCGACGCCGAGGGCGAGCAGTGCGAACCACAGCGCGTCCGTGCCGTTCCCGACGGCGCAGGTGTGCTGCGCGGTGGAGAACGCCGAAAATTCGCGCTCGAATTTTTCGACGAAGCTGCCGCCCGCGAAAGCGCTGGCGTCAATCACCGCCTCGATGGCGGCGCGCAACTCGTCACGAATCGGCTCGTGATGGAGCCGGAGATTAAGAAAGGGAACCTGCATGAGAATTTTTTGAGCCGGAAATTTTGCTTAGTGGGGCGGCCGTCCCGGCTGCCTTCAGTCCTTGGGCCGTCTCGGCTGAAGAACCACCAGCCGGGACGGCCAGTGGACGGGTGGCAGGCGGGACGCCTGCCCCACTACCATTGGCACCAGCCTTGGAAATTTTTCGCAGCACGCGCGCCGGGTTGCCGGCGACAATCGCGCCGGCGGGAACATCCTTCGTGACCACGCTGCCCGCGCCGATGATGGCGCGCTCGCCGATAGTCAGGCCGCAAAGAATCGTCGCGTTCGAGCCGATGGACGCGCCGCGTTTGACGACAGTTTTTTCACACGCCCATTCGCTGTCGTTCTTGGGCAGGCCTTCGTCATTGGTGGCGCGCGGGAAACGGTCATTGGTGAACATCACGCCGTGGCCGACGAACACTTCGTCTTCGAGCGTCACGCCTTCGCAGAGGAACGAGTGGCTTTGAATCTTGCAGTTATTGCCCACAACCGCGCCCTTCTGGATTTCCACAAAGGTGCCAATGCGCGTGTCTTCACCGATGGTGCAGCCATACAAGTTGACGAAACCGGGGAGCCGGACGTTCCGGCCCAGTTTCACATCAGCGGCGATGCGACAGAGAGGATTGGCTTCGCTGCTCATGGCTTGACCAAGTTGGGAACCGCAAGGGCCACGCCGTTTCTGGACGCGGGAGAAGTCTTGGCCGCCGCGTCGAACTTCACTGCCGCGCCCTGCTGCCGGAGCGAGCGGGTGCACGCTTCGAGCACGCGCACGACGTTGGCGCCATGCACGCCATCGGTCAGCGGCTGGCCACCCGTGCGAACACAGTCGAGAAAATGCTGGCACTCCACCTTCAGCGGCTCCTCCTGCTTGATGTAGGGGATGTGGCTGTCGCCGTAGTGATATGCGAAATGAAACTCGCCGAACGTGTCGTAGTGCGGCGGCACGGCGTCCACGCGCATGTCGTAGATGCGGACCTTTTCCAACTGCTGCACGTCATCGTACACGATCATCTTGCGCGAGCCGACGATGGTCATCTCGCGAACCTTGCGCGGGTCGAGCCAGCTGTTCTGCAAGTTGGCGAAGACGCCCTGGTCGAAGTTCATCGACATGTTGGTCACGTCCTCGACGCCTTTGGTGACGTGAGAGTTGCCCTGGCAGTTGACCGAGTTGGGCAACATACCGGTGAGGTAAAAAATGATCGCAATGTCGTGCGGCGCGAGGTCCCAAGTCACGTTGATGGTGCGCTGGAACAAACCGAGATTGAGGCGGCGGGCATTGATGTAACGGATGTCGCCGATGTCACCGGAGTCAATGATGTCTTTGATGCGGCGGACCGGCGCGGAATAGAGATACGTGTGGCCAACCATCAGCGTTAGACTGAGCGAGGCGGCGAGTTCCACGAGTTCATCGCACTCGGCGGAGGAGGTCGCCATCGGCTTCTCGATAAAGACGTGTTTGCCCGCGAGCAGACTTTTCTTCGCCATCGCGTAGTGGGTGTGGGCGGAAGTGGCGATGACGACCGCCTGCAAATCCGGACGCGCTAGGAATTCCTGAAAGTCCGTGTCCAACTCGACCTGCGGGTAGAGCGCCTTGAGATGGTTCAGCCGCTTGATGTCGAGATCGCAGATGGCGAGCAGCCGGCTGTCTGGCAGGCTGTTGAAATTGCGGATCAAATTCGGGCCCCAGTAGCCGCAGCCGACGACTCCGACATTGATGCACGTCTTCATGGCGATCAGAGGCTGGTGGCGGGGCGGCGCTCCGGCTGGCGCGACACCGGAGGACGGGCGACAGGTGGACGAGAGCTGGGACCGGAACGCTTGCGATCCAACGCATCGCGTGACTGGCGGAAAACGACCGGGAAGGTGCGGAACAGAATCAAAATGTCCTGCCCGGGCGACAAGGTCTTCGCGTAGCGGACATCGAACGCCACCATTTCGGGGAAGGTCGTGCGGTTCTTGCCGTTGACCTGCCACAGGCCGGTCAGGCCGGGCACGGCGTTCAGGCGCTCGCGATGTTCGGGCAGGTATTGCTCGTACTCGTAGCGGATGCAGGGACGCGGGCCGACGAGGCTCATCTCGCCGCGCAGGATGTTGAAGACTTGCGGCAGTTCATCCAGGCCGCTGGCGCGCAGAATCGCACCGAACTTCGACACGCGCTTGTCGTTCGCGTCCATTTTTTCCATCGGCACGTCGGAGTGGATGAGCGTGGAAAGGTATTCCTGATGCGACTCGGTTTCCGCGCATTGCTTCATGGTGCGGAATTTGAAAAGCGTGAAAGGTTTGCCGCGCAGGCCGATGCGTTCCTGCCGAAAGAGAACGCCGCCGCGCGATGAAAACCGGACGGCCATCGCGACGAACACCATGACCGGCACCAGCGCGGGCGCAAGAAACAGGAGGCAGGCGATGTCCAAGGCGCGCTTCCAAAAGGGCAACGGATTCGGCGTGTGACGACATTCGTCGGCTTCCGCCGTGCCTGGTCGGCCTGATTCATGTAAGTGCGTTCCCATCTTTGTTTTGCGGCGATCGGCCCCCAGGATTCACAAACCACTAAGACTCTTGGGCGGCGACCACTTGACGCGCTGAGTTTTACCGGTTGCCATTCTCTTCCGTCAATGCGCCCGGGCCTGTGTACGCCACGTTTTGCCCTACGGTATTTCCCCTTACGTCGTTCGACGCCCTGACCTTTTTGTTACCTCCTTCTGCCGACTGACCGCGCTAGGAGGGTGCCTTCTCATCCCCTTTGGCTCAAGTGGAAATGTAGGAGTTTTGTAGGAGGTGATCACCCCATGCCGTAAGCACTTAGGAAGCGTGGACACGGCACGTCAGTTGCAAAACGGCCTGTCGTGATTTGGTGCTTTTTCAAACCGCACGGATGGCTGCGAGCCGTCCTGC
>JBBQYK010000017.1:0-24924 GCA_038208765.1 Verrucomicrobiota bacterium | reverse complement strand
AACAGATGCTCGCCATTCGCTCCGGGGCCGTTCACCCCTTCATACTGCTCGTACCTCGGACTGGCCACGTTGCCCGACGCGTTCTGCGCCGAGTTGATCGTCGCCTTACCCCCCAGAACCACCCCGCCCCACTGGCCGGACAGCGGAGTGCCACCGCTGCGCAGCCAGGTGCCGTTCATCGGATCGTTTTCCGACGTAAAGATGATCGGCCGTTCCACGGTGCCGGTCGCGTAAAGTTTGCCACCGCGCGTCACCCACAGCGCCGAGACCAGGAGGGGCAGATCGGTGCGCGAGGTAAGATTGGAAATGCCGCCCTTCACCACGGTGCCCGGCTCGATGGTCAGCACCGCGTTGCTCTGCACATACACCACCGTGCGCAAGACGTAGGTGTTGGAAGCGTACCAGGTCGTGAGGCCGGTCACATCATTCGAGACGGTGACGAGGGCCGCGTGGGCGCTGGCGGTCGCGAGCAGCGCCAGCGCCGCAATCCAGGCTAAGATTCGTTTTGGGTTCATGAGTTTGATTTGAGTTTGTCGTTCTTCTTTTCTGCTGCTGTCAGTTCGTCACGACACCAGCGGGTTGGTGCATCTGCGCCATCTGCTCGGAGTCGATGCGCAGATTTATAGAGAGGGCATGTGACCGGCCAAGGGCGGGGCCGTGACTATCGGGTGAACACCCCGGCGTGCAAAACTCATCGCAACGGCCAGAACACACGGCGCAAGCGGCAGTGCGCGGCGCATTTGCAACGACTGTGCGTCGTGAACGAATCTGAAAGGGCGCGCGCAGGAAAATGACAGCGAGCGTGGAAAAAGATTCGGAAGCGCAGAACATGAATTGGAGCGTGACCGGCAGAACGTCGCTGTCCTCAGCGCGGCGGAGTGGGGCCTGAGAACTCCAGGCGTCACTCCGATTCGAGCGCGGCGCGGTGCTTTGGCCAGTGACCGCCTCAGAACGAACAGCCCAGCGACACGCCAAAGGTCATGCCCTTCGTGTAGCTCTCGACTCGCAGCTTGCCGTAGTCCGGCCAGTCCTGCGTGGTCTCATAAACGGGATTGAGCAGGTTTTTGGCGGAGAGTTTCAACTTCCAATGCTTGCCGAGCTGCTGGGACACGAACACGTCCAGTTGCGGCGTCGGCTCTTCGAAATCATCCGGCTCGGCCAGTCCGACCACGACCAGACGCCGGCCCACCACGCCGCCGGAAACAGTGATGCGCGTCCCGGACGCCTTGTAGTCCCAGGTGATGTCGCCGTTGATCACATACTCGGGCTGATCAAAGAGCGGGCGCGTCTTGTCCGTGCTGACGGGCTGCCGGTTCCGTTCGATGAACTGTTCCTCGGTGAGATCTACTTCGGATTCAATGTAGGCCGCGCTGAAACCCAGGCTGAACGGCTCCAGCGGCTTCCACAAATTGCCGAGATTTTCCCGCAGCTCGAACTCCAGGCCGCGCACGTCCGCGTCGGGCGAATTGGCGAACGTCACGAGGTCGTTGTTCACGCTGACCGAAGTCTGCTCGATGGGTCCCGAAATCTTTTTCATGAAGGCGGAGACGGCGATGAGTGAGCCGGGGCGCGGATACCACTCGAACCGCAGATCAAAATTGCTCGCCTCGGAGAATTCCAGATCCGGATTGCCCCGGTAAGTCCGGCCCCGGATTGGATCAATTTCCGTCGCCGAACTGATTTCGCGGTAAGTGGGGCGGACCACCGTCTCCGACCACGCGCCGCGCAGCAGCAGGTTCTCGCGCAGGTAAATCGTCGCGGCCGCGGCGGGCAGAATGTCCGTGCGTCCGATGTCGGAACTGCTGCCATCCGAATTCAAAGTCAGGTTCACCGTTTCCACCACGAGATCCGTGGTCTCCGCACGGACGCCGCCGGCGAAGCGCAGCCAGTTCAGGACATGCCAGTCGCCCATGACGTAGCGGGACTCGATTTTCTGATCGCCCGTGGATTTATAGGTCTGGCTGTAATTCTCGTATTTGATGAACCGGAGGTTTTGTTCCGCGAGGTATCCGTTGACGTTGCCCGTGTCAAAAAAGGGATGGGCAAAACTCGTGGGCAGCACCGAGAATGCGCGTTGATCCAGCGTGCGTTCCGACTTGCTGTAGGCCAGGCCGACCTTGGCGAAATTGTCCTTCTCGTTGTAACTCGGCAGGGGAATCGTGAGATCGATGCGCCCGCTTCGGTTTTCCTCCTCGATTTCACGCCAGTTCCGGAACGGTCGCGTGGGATCCACCGTGCCATTGGGACTGAAGAACGGTCCCTGCGGTTCCGCGAGGAACTGGAAGATGCGCGTGTCCGGCTCGTCCTGATACGTGTTGGCCAGCGCCAAAGCCCAATCGACCCGGACGTTCTTGAAATCCTCAAACTTGTGTCCGCCGTGAACCTGGTAGTAGGTGAGGTTGCGCTCCGTCCACTTGAGAATGTCCTGTTCGAGATAAGTTTCTCCCGGCGTGGTCACGTCCTGGTTCTGACCGCGCAACAGCCGGGCCTCGTCCTCCGCCGTCTGCACGTACATGAAATTGAAACCGAGGTCGTGATGCTCGTTCAGTTCCCAGCCCAGCGCGACGTTGGCCGACCACATATACTCGATGAGTCCGCGCAAGTCGGTCTTGGTGACCTTCTTCACCGCCCCGCCCTGCTGATACTGAAACACCTCGCCGTCATCGTAGTACTCGTAATTATTTTTGTACGTGACCCCCGCGAGGTAGCCGACCCGGCCCAGCTTGACCGGGCGCGAATCGCCGAAGGCCAGCGAGCCGGAGGTGTTCACTGGCGAGTCGCCATAGACCGGCCCCATCTGGCTGGAATTAAAACTGCGCTTGAAGGCCGGAGTGTTGAGCTGCGAGTTGTCCGTCGCGCTGGCCTCGCGCGCGATGCCAGGCATCCGGCGCTTGCCATCGTCCATGGCCAGCCAGTCGCGCTTCCCGTGATCGGATTTTGCGAAATCATCGCGCAGACTGGCCTGCGAATTGTAGCTCATGCCGAAGTCCGCCTCGAACTCGAACTTCTCCGGAATCTGCCGCGGGATGATGTTGATCGCTCCGCCCGCGAAGCCGCCGGGCATGTCCGGCAAAAAGGTTTTGCTCACGTCAATGCGGCTGACGAATTTCGACGGGAACAAATCGAGCTGCACCGCGCGGCGATCCGGATCGGCGCTCGGAATGTCCAGCCCATTGTAGGTGGTGCTGGTATAACGATCCGCCAGACCGCGAATGACGGCGAACTTGCCGCCCGCCAGGCTGGCTCCGCTCACCTTGAGCAGCGCCTCGCCCACGTCGCCTGCGCCCGCCTTGGAAATGGCGTCCGCCCCCAACCCCTCCACCATGCCAGTCGCACTCTTTCGATCATCGAGAATCTTCATGGACTGTTCGGTGAAGACCTCCGCCGTCACTTCGTATTCCTCCATCTCGAAGAACTCAGGCCGCAACGAGCCGTTCACCGGCGTCGTCTGCCCGGCGATCACACGCACATCGGTAACGACGGCGGAAGCAAAGCCGGATTTTGAAAAGCGCAGCACGTTCTCGCCGGGCGGCAGGCCGTTGAGTAGATAACGCCCCGTCGCATCCGTCTGCGTCGCCAGCGTGGTGCCGCGCACGGTGACGATCACGCCGGGAATGTTCGCGCCGTCCCAAGAGCTCACGACCACGCCGGACACGGAGCCGCCGTCCTGGGCGCGGGCCGTGAAGGCGGCGACGAGGAAAAACAGGAAGACGAGGAATGCAGGAGTGGAGCGCCGGCGTCTCGCCGGCACGAACGCGCAAATCGGCATCAACTGGCGGGCGGGACGCCCGCGCTCCAGAGACAACGAACGCGCCACGCCGTTACACTTCTTGCTCTCGGTTGCCTTGAGGGAACTCATTGCGGTGATAATTCAGGACATTGAAAACGCGCGGCTCAGGAACGTCCGGCCCGGGCCAGTTGTTCCACGCGTTCGAGATAGCGTTGCACGTTGTCGCGTGGCTTGGCCTTCTGCGCCTTGCGGAGAAGTTCCACGGCGGGCGTGTATTTCTGCGACTGCACGAGCAACTGCGCGTGCTTCACAAACGCATCGGCCTCGAAGCCTTCCAGCTTGCTCGCCGTGTCGAACCGGATGCCCGCGAGTTCCGGCTTGCCGTTGCGCGCGTAAAAATCTCCCGCGAGCAGCAGCGCCTCGCCATCGAGCGGATTGCGCTGCACGATCTGCTCCAAGGTAAGGATGGCCTTGTCGCCTTCGCCCGCCGCGATCTGCGTCTTCGATTCCAGCTTGAGCAGTTTTAATTCGTCCTCCGCGCTCAGCTTGCCCGGCACTTCACGAATCTTCGCGAACAGCTTGCGCGCCTCATCCCACGCGCTGCGGCTCACGAGAATCTGCGCCGGGCGCAACGCCCGCGCGGGATTCTGCCCGCCGTCCTTCTCGATGGCTTCGAGATACGCGCCCAGCGCGAGGTCGCGCGCATCCTGGTTCATGTAAAGATCGCCAAGCAGATACAGGCTCTGCGGCGTGGCCTTGCCCATGCGGCGCAGGAGTTCGAGCGTGATCGCGGCCTTCTGCGGCTGCTCTTTCTGCATGTAAATGTTCGCCTGCAAGGTCCAGAGGTTGTCGCGCTCGGGAGCCTGCTTGATCAGTTCATCGAGCAACGCCAGCGCGTGATCAAAGTTCCCCGTGTTCACCGCGCAGCGCACGGCGCCGAGTTTGAAATCAATGTTCTCCGGCTCGAAGGCCAACGCCTGCTTGTAGGCTCCTTCGGCGGACGAGAACCGGTTCTGACTCATGTAGGCGAATCCGAGGAGACCGAACACTTTGCTGTCCCCGCCGCCGAGCGCAATGGTGCGCGTCAATGGTTTGATGGCCGCGTCGTACTGCCCGGTGCGAACCAGCGCGAAGGCGAGATTCTTCTGTGCGCGGCGGTAGTCGGGAAACTTCGCCAGTGCCGACTCGAAGTATTTGATCGCGTTGGTCAGGTCGTCGTTCTGGAAATAGAGATTGCCCAAGGTGAAATCAAAGACCGGCGTGGTGCCGGGCTTGATGGCGGCCTGAAGCGCGGTCATCGCTTTCGTCGGCGTGCTGTTCGTGAGCAGCGGAACAATCTTCTCGCGATACATCACCTGTTCCTCGGGCTTCATGCGCGGTTCCACATCCGAGGCGAAGCCGTAGCTGCCCATCAATCGGCGCGCGAAATCCGGGTCATTCCAGATCGACGCCAACTCGTGATCAGCGGGCAGCGGCGCGAACGTCGCCGGAGCGGTGGCCGCGGCGGGTGTGGGCTTCTCCTTCTTCGTCGCGGCGGTGACTGGCCAGGTGATCGAGGCCAGCAAGGCGCACACGCCCAGAGTCAGTTTGCAGTTCACGTTCATAATTTTCATCGAGTCGAAATCAGTTTTCCGGGCGAGTTGCTAGGCAGTGGAGATGCGGAACCGCATGGGCATTCGCAGATACGTCCGCACCGCCTGGCCGTCCTTCATGCCGGGGCGAAAGCGCCACTTGCGGATGGCGTCGAGGGCGGGCTTTTCAAATTCTGGGCGCGAAGAATTTTCCACACGCGCATCCTCCACGCGGCCTTCCTCGTTCAATAAGAACAGCAGCGTGACCACGCCTTCGATCTTCGCCTTGCGTAGTTCGGCGGGATACGCGGGCGCGACCTGCGACGTCGGCTCGGGCTTTTTTTCCAAATCACCGGCGTCCACGATGTCATCCTTCATCGTTTCCGGTTTGGTCATCTCCTTGAAATCTCCGAAGCCCGCGAGTCCGCCGCCGCTGCCGCCCACGGTTTCCAGCGAAGCACTGAGCGGAATGGCCTGCTGCATTTCGGCGGCCAGTTGCGGCTCCGGTTCCGTCTCCTTGGCCTTTTCCTCGGGCGGCGCGTCCGGTGGTTTTTCCGGCTCCACCTCGGGCGGCAGTTCCGCCACGCTCGCGGTGCGCAAATCCAGCGCGGCCTTCGGCGTGGCGATGATGTGCGAGAACGGCAGGATGCCAAACAGGATGCCCGTGATGCCGAGACCTGCGAGCAAAGCGATGGCGAGGCCGCCGGACTTTTTCTCGTTGTGATAAACTTTTCGCATGGGGAATGACCGGCCTATTCAGATAAGCCGTTCGCAACGGGAATATTTTCCAGGAAGAAAGAAACGCCCACGGATTCAGAGCGGCCACAGATTGGATTTCTCATCTGTGGCCGCCCTGAATCGGTGGGAAACTTTTCCCATCCGCGCTGGGGCGATGACGGCGGCATTGATTTCAGAAGAATACGTCGCATGTCGTTCAGCCTTTCTCCGCCGCCAGGCTCACGTCCTTCGCGCCGCCCATCTTCGCTTCGTCAATGACCTTGATCAGCGCACTGGAACGCGAGTTCTCGTCGGTCACGATCACCACCGGCAGCGCCTGCTCCACGCACAGGCGTTTCACCGTGGGGCGCACGCCGTTCATGCCGATTTCCCGTCCGTCGTAAAGAATCCGTCCGTCCGTTTTGATCGCGAAGATGATGCTCTTGGATTCGCCCTGCGCGGGACCGCCGGCGGCGGGCTTGTCCACCTTGAGGCCCGGCTCCTCCATGAAGCTCGTGGTCGAGATGAAGAAGATGAGCAGGAACATGATCACGTCGATGAGCGGAATCAGGTTCAACTCCGTCGGCTCATCCGGCTGGCTCAGGCTGCGTCGTCGTTTCATGTCGTGCGTGGTGCGGTGCGTGAGTTCGTCAGCCCTTGTCCGTGGCGAGGCTCACATCCTTCGCGCCACCGAGTTTCGCCTCGTCGATCACACGGATGACCATGCCGGAGAGAGTGTTCACGTCCGATTGTATGACCACGGGCAGCTTCTCCTTCGTGCAAAGGCGGGTCACCGTCGGGCGCACGCCGCCGAGGCCGATTTCTTTGCCGCCGTAGGCAACTTTTCCGTCGGCGGTCACGGCGAAGATGATGCTGTTCTTGTCCAGTTGCTTCGCGGTCACGGCCTTGGGCTTGTCCACCTTCACGCCTGGCTCCTCGATGAAGCTGGTCGTCGAGATGAAGAAGATGAGCAGGAACATGATCACGTCGATGAGCGGAATCAGGTTCAACTCCGTGTGCTCGTCCGGCTCGCTCAGTTCGCGGCGAAATCTCATGCCAGTACGGGACGAGTGTTCACAGGGCCGGGCGTCGCCGGGGGAGGAGTCATAGGGCGCGTGATGATGCGGGTCATGCCGCGGAACTCGGGCCGGAAATAGCGCAGCGTGATGCCTTCCAGCCGCGCGAGGAACGACACGTATTCATTGCGCCAGCGCTTGGCCACGTGCGCCAGCATGAAGCCGGGAATCGCCACCATCATGCCGGTCTGCGTGGCCACGAGCGCCTCGCTGATGCCCTTGGCGATGATGTCCGAGGTGGAACTGCCGCCCACGCCAATGGCCTTGAAGGTGAGCAACATGCCGCCGACCGTGCCGAGCAATCCGAAGAGCGGCGCGGAAACCACGATGACGTTCAGGAAGGCGATGCGGCGATCCACATCAGGAACCTTCGCGGCCTCCACTTCGGCGAAGCGTCCCTCGATGTCCGCCAGCGAACGCACTTCATCCTGCGTGTAGCGGATCAGTTCGCGCACATTCTTCGGCGCTTCCTCGGGCTTGCTGACCCAGGCGCGCAAATCCGCGTCCGTCGTTTTCGTCAGGCCGCGTTGATAGAGCGTCATCAGCAGGTGCGCCGCCGAGGAGTACATCACGAGGGCGAGGAGGGCGAGCGCCGGCATGACCCAGCCGCCTGATTCCCAGGCGAGAAACATTTTTTCGAGTGTGGCGATCATACTTCTGTGGGGGCTGTTTTGTTCACGCGAAAGTTTTCTCTTCGTTCGGCACGCCGTTGATGAAGCCGACGGCCGTCTGCTCCATGCTGCCGATGATGCCCTTGCACTTGCGGCTCAGGAACGCGTGGAGCAGCAGCGCGGGGATCGCGACCACCATCCCGGAGGCCGTGGCGATGAGCGCCTCGGAAATGCCGGCAGCCAGCACCTTCGGATCACCGCTGCCGAAACTGGAGATGAGTTTGAACGTCGCGATCATGCCCATGACCGTGCCGAGCAGTCCCATCAGCGGGCCGACCGTGGCGGTGAGCGACAGGAAGGCGAGGCCGCGTTCGAGCTTGGTGCGCGCCGCCAGCATCTTCTCGTAAAGCACTTCCTCGATGTATTCCTTCTTCTCGTCCACATGCTCGACCGCCGTGGCGAGCAAATCGCCGGAGTAACCGCGAATGCCGCGCGCGTGGGCCAGCGCCTTGTCCGGCTGGCGGTCTTCGACATGGCGCAACACCGTCTGCAAATCCTTCTCGGTCGCGAGCCGCACGCGCGAGAACTGGAACCACTTCACCAGCGCGACGAGAATGGACGCGAGGCCCATCGCAATCAGCGGAGCCATCACCCAGCCGCCCGCCGCGATTTTTTCGTAAAGGGATTCCTCGAGCGCCGAGAGCTTGAAGGCGTTGCCTAAAGTGGGATCGAGCACGAGTTCTCCGCTGCCGGTCGTCGCCAGCTTGCGGCTGGAAATGGCAATGGCCTCGTCCACGTCCGCGACCGAAGGGTCGGTCTTGTTCATCACCTGCTGGAGCAAACCGGCCGTCTGCCCGGACGCATCGGCGAACGCCGCTACCGGGCCGATGAGCGCGACCTTGCCCTGCTGCACCTGGCCCTGCTTGTCGAGCGCGCGGCCCTCGAACAGTTCGCCGCCCAGCGCCGCTTCGGCACGCGTGAGCGAAGTCGTGAGCAGCACGGTGCGCTGCGCGAAGCGTTGCGCCGGCGCGAGGTCCGGCGCGACGGCGGCCTTTTCCACCGCATCGAACATCGCCACGTGACGCGGCTCCTCGATGAAACTCAGGCGCGAACGGAACGCCTTCGCGTATTCCGACATCAGCGCGTCGATGTATTTCACTTCCTCGGACGCGCGCCGCGCCTCCGACTTGAGCTGGTTCAACTCCACCAACTGGTTGTCCTGGAAGCGCTGCGCCTTGGCGTACTCGGCCTTGCGATCGATGAGCTTCTGCTCGAGCTCGGTGAGCGTGCGCGCCATCGGCAGGCGCTCGGCCTCCACCTGCTTGCGCGCGTCCGCGAGATCGGTGAGGGCCTTTTGCAAGTCAGCGGTCACGCCGGAGGACACGGCGGCCAAGTCCTGCGCGCGTGCGCCTGGACCGGAAAACAGCGCGAGTGAGACGATGATGAGGGGAACCAGTTGCTTCATGCGTAATGGAAATTGAGGTTGGGAAATCACAGCGGTCACTTGATGGTTACCGGGAGCGAAACGAATTTCGCCGGACGTTCGTTGCGGTAGATGCGGATGACCTCGCGAACATGGGACGCGAGTTCAGGCTTGGCGCTCCATTCCCAGCCCGCCGCACCCGGCACGCCCGTGCCGGCGAAATCATTGGCGTCATTCACGAAGTACGCCGCGCCCAAGCCCACATAAACCGTCTCCACGGACACCTCCGCACCTTGGGCGTTCTTGCGGTTCTCGCTGAAAATCGTCACCGCGTTGTTGAACTTGTCCAGTTCGTTGAGGATGCCGACCAGCGCCTGCACGCGCTCGGTGGCTTTCATCTTCGTCGTCGCAGTGTCGGCGGGCAGGCGCGCGAGCAGCGGCTTGAGAATGTCCTGCAGCGGGGCCGGCAGGCGCGGGGCCAGCGCGCGGACTTTGCCCTCGAACTCGGTGGCGAACTGCGCCGCCGGCGCAAGCGCATCTTGCGAGGTCTTGAGCAGCGCCTCGGCTTCGAGCCGTTCTTTCTCCACCTGCGTGTTGTTCGTGGAGAGCTTGGTGAACTGCTCGTCGAGCTGCTTCAATTCGCGCTGAATCATCAGCGTGGTCTGCTCGATGGTTTCCTTGTCGCCCTGCCAGTCCACGCGGGTCTTGGAAATCAACTGCCGCGCCTTGACCCACTCTTCGAGCGTGGCTCGGGTGTCCGAAAGTTTGTTTTCTGATTCAGCAGCAACACCCGCGGTCGCGAGCGCGAGTGCCAGCAGTGTTGCGGTCAGGAAAATCTTCATGGGCGACAAGCTAGAGAACGCCCATGTCGGGCCAATGGCGCGCCCGTCACGATTCAGTGACCCTTTTTTCGTGGCCGGGAAGTGTGTGAACGTGCGCGTGAATCAATGAGCACAAGCGTGCGATACGAGTCCGACCGGTGTGCGGGTCAACGTGATGCGGCAGGATTGTGGCGGGAAATTTGTTCCTCACGCGAAGGACGCGAAGGGCGCACAGGTTTTTCACCGGGAGCAATGGGCGGACAGGAGTTTGTGAACCAGCGAAAACTTCATTCCCCTGCATTTTCCCACGGATTCAGAGCGACCACAGATGTCACTTTCCAATTCGTGGCTGCTCTGAATCCGTGGGAATAAATTTTACCCCGTTACCTGAATTCCTTTGCGCCCTTCGCGCCCTTTGCGTGAGGCAATCCCTCAGGCACCAGCAGCGTCATGAAGCCCGCTGCGCACGCTCCGGCTGCGTGCTGCGCCGACGCCATTCGGTCGGCGTCATGCCGAACTTCTTCTTGAACATCATGTTGAAGAAGCCCAGGTGGTTGTAGCCCGCCGCGTGCGCGATGGTGGAAGTCTTGTCGTCCGTCTCGGTCAGCAGTTGGCGCGCTTTCTCCAGGCGCAACTCCGTCTGCTTCGCGCGAATCGAGGTCTTAAACTGCTTGCGAAACATGCGCCGGAAATGCCGCAGGCTGCACCCGCACATCTCGGACAGTTGCTCGGACGTGTAATTGATCAGGTCCGCGTCCGAGATGCGCGAGATGATTTCCTCAAAGCGCAGCAGCGTGGTCGCGACGTTCGTGCGCGGCTGTGAAACGGTCGGCAGCGCGTCGCCAAAGATCATGGCCACCAAATGCAGAATGCGGCAGCGGTAAAAGAAGCTGCGCCGGCGCGAAATATTTTCCGTGAGATCGGCAAACTCCTTCGCCACCGCGCTGTCCGCCGGGAGAATCCGCGTCTGCGCCGTGACCGTGAAGGCGTCGAGCGAGAGGCGCTCCGAGAGCGACATCATGCCCACGAGATGCTCCGGCTGGAAAAAAAAGAAGTGCAGTTTCGCCGCGCTGATCTGGCTCGCGCGCAGCAACCCCTCGACCGCCGGCCCCACGACGAGCACGTCACCGGTCTTCAGTTCCTTCACCTCGGTGCGGGCGATCCAATAGAAGTAGCCTTTGCTGACGAGAATGATCTTCCAGCCCGGGGAGGAGTCCTTCCATTCCGAGCCGGGCGCGAGTTCGCACTCGTTGATGAAAAGGTGAGTCAGCAGGTTCACGTCGCCACAGACTGTGCGGGGCCTGCGTTACGAACCGATGGCGGCACGGCGACGAAACCGCAAAGATCGCTTGAAGCCGACGGCCAGCAGACGCCCGGCGCTCCACCCGGGCCGCAACGAACAACTGACAACGCCGCCCGAACCCGCTACGAATTCGCGCCACATGAAAGCAGTCATTCTCGCCGCCGGCAAAGGCACGCGCATGAAGGAACTCACCAATGAGATTCCCAAACCCATGCTCCGCGTTCAGGGCATGCCGATCCTCGAACACATCATCACGGGCTTGAAAGCCGCCGGTGTCACTCAGTTCTTCATCGTCACCGGCTGGCGCGCGGAGGTGGTGGAGGAATACTTCGGCGACGGCTCGAACTGGGAGGTGGACATCACCTACGGCCGCCAACTCGTGCAGGACGGCACCGGCAAAGCGCCGGAACTCGCAAAGGAATTCGTCGGCCCCTCGCCCTTCATCCTCACCTACGGCGACATCCTCGTGAAGCCGGAGACCTACGCGCAGATGATCAAACGCTACAACGAGGATTACTTCAGCGGCGTCGTGACCGTGACCGGCAGCGAGGACGTGACCAAGGGCGGGCTGTTTTTCTTCGATGAAAAATTTTGCCTGAAACATCTCGTGGAGAAACCGCCGGCGGAACAGGTTGAGCAATTGCGCCGCGACGGCTGGCTGAAGGCGGGCGAACCGGCTTGGTACAACGCGGGCATCTACATCTTCCGTCCCTCGCTCTTCGAGTTCACCGCGAAGCTGGAGAAATCCCCGCGCGGCGAATACGAACTCACCGACGCCATCACCGGACTGATCGCCACGCACCATCCGCTCGCCGGCCTGCGCATCGAAGGCCGCTGGGTGGATGTGCGTGATCCTGAAGTGCTGGCGAAGCTGGAGACGGAGTAGGAGAGGCTTCCAGCCTGTCCGACCATAAAAATCTCCCGCGGACGATTGCGCCTGATCCACGTCACCGCGCGTCAGGCCTTTCTCTTCCGAAATAATTAGGGGGACAGGCGGGACGCGCTGTCCTACTGGTCCATCGCGCCCGCTACCGCAGCAACTGCACTTGGTAAAACCGGTGCGGCACTTCCACGAAGGGGATGCTGGTGGAAGTCACTGCTCCACTGGCTGTGACATCGGGGCCGTTTTGAAACCAGAAAGCTTGATCGAAGTCGGCCTTGACCAGAATCCGGTAGGTGCGCCCCGGCAGCGACGGCCAGGTGAGTGTCAGGTTGTTGTTCGTCGTCCGCACGGTGATGGGGAAGGACGCGGGCGCGGACGCCGTGGAGTTCGCCGTTCGTGGCGTGAAGTTCGTCATGAATTGGTAGCCGCCGTTGGTGCTGCCTTCGGGGAACAGGCCCATGCTCACGTTCTGAAACTGCTGGGTGAACACCACGGCGGATTGCAGCGTGCCATCCGGCGCGAAGAGCGCGATGGCCTCGCCCGTCGCGCTCAATTGAAAATTCACATGCAGATCCCCGAACGGACTCAGCCCGTTCTGCTCCGGCTGGTTGTCCGCCCACACGAGCAGATACCCGTGGCCCGCGATGTAAGTGTTGAGCGGAATCTGCGACCTGGTCGGCTCCGCGAACGTGTCAGTCAGGAAATATCCCGAGAGGTCGAACGTGTTCGTGTTCGGATTGTAGAGTTCAAACCAGTCTTGATACAGCCCGTCCACCGGATCACGCAGGCCACCGGGCCCGGCGTTGGCGGCCGAGAATTCATTGATGACCACAGGCACAGGCGCGCCGGCCGGATTGTTTGAGGCACCCGGCGTGGCGAAGAAAAATATCTGCCGGTCGAGCGGCTGCCCATCAGGCCACGAGCCGAACGCGCGGTTCGGCGTCAGGCCGAAATAATTCACGTAGTCGAGCACCTCGGTGCGCCCGGCGTTGGTGCGGACGAGCGCGATTGTGCCGGAGGAATTCGTCAGCCGGAAACTGGTGTGGAAATTCGTCGTCGCCGTCTCGTTGGTTTCACCATCCGCCCAGAGGACGCGGAACTCGCGCGCGGCCAGCGCGCCGCCGGCGGGGAAGGCCCATTGGGTCAGATTGCTCAAGTTGTCGGTAAGGAACAGTCCGCCCAGGCTCACGGCGTTGCTGCCGCGGTTGAAGAGTTCAACCCACGGCTCGCGCTCGCTGAAGTTGTCCATGATGCCGTTGGTGTTGAAGACGAGCAGCTCGTTCAGCCAGAGCGGCGGGAACGGCGTGAGCGTGGCGCGCACGGAGTTCGTCGCGCCCGGCGTGGGCGCGGCGGCGGCCCAGTTCGCGGCGCGCGTGCGTTCGAGCGCCGGGTCGATGACTTGCAGCGAGGCGCCGAACCCATCGGCAGTCACCGGCCACGGTGCGCTGTCGCCGTAGCGCACGGCGTCGATCACTTCGTCGAAGTTGGTCGTAACGGGGCGCACGAGCTTCAGCAGTTCGCCGTTGTTCTGGAGATGGCCTGCGTACTCGCCGCCGGGCCGCGGCGCGTTCGTGTAGGTGAGCGTGAAAACATTCGTGTCGCCCGCGACGACGAAGAAGCCGCCGGGCAAAATCACCGAGCCTTCCGCGAAAGTGAAATCCGCGCCATCAAGCCGCCAGTTCGACAAGTCGAAGGCCACGCTGGGATGCGTGTTGTGCAACTCCACGAAGCCGCCGCCCTCGTTCGTCGCGTGATAGTGAATCTCGTTCACGACCACGAAGCCGAGCGGCGACGGCACCGCGCTGTTGTTCACGACCTTGATGGTGTCGATGACGTTGGTGAGCAGCCGCCCGTAGCGATCATACGCCTGGAGCGCGAGCGTGTTCGTCCCCGTGCCGACAGGCACCGACAGCGACCAGGCCGTGGTGCTCGTCCAGGTGAGGGCGTAGCGGATGCCGTTCACCTCGATGTATTCAACGCGAATCGGTGCGGTGCCGGTGAGCGACACGAGGTTGTTGTTGGCCGTGAAATCATTCCCGCCGTTGCTCGTGATCGCGAAGGCCATCGCCGTGGGAAGCTGGCTCAACACGTAGCTGTTGCGGTTGCCGATGTAGCCCAGCGCGCCGCTCCAGTTCTGGCCGAGCAGGCTCGCGTAATGCGTCGTCCAGCGGCTCATGTAAGCCGTGTTGTAAGTCGTGGTCGTGAGGTCGTAGAGGTGGCTGTAGAAGAGCCGCTGGTTCGCCGGAAGATTGAAAATCTTCGTCACGTTCGCACTCGGCAGCAGGGGCGCGCTGGTCGGGTTCCAGAAATCAAAATCCATGTCCCACGGGAAGGCCAGCGCTTTGCCGTCCTCGGGCCGGAACCACAGCATGAAGTTGTGCCCCAGCCCGAAGCCGTAGCTGTCGGCGATGCCGAACAGCGACTCGACGGCGAAGGCACGGCACCACTCGTTCACGTCGAGCAGTTTCTGCGACGGCAGATCAATGTTCGTGCCGGTGAGGCTGAACATCTTCGCCACCGCCATCATCTGGTCCCAGCGGTCGCCGCCCTGGTTGTTTTCCTTGAGATAATTCCAGCGATACGATTCTTGATCCGCGCCGAGGTCTTGAAAATCCACGCCCACCACGTCGTCCGGGTTGGGCAGCTTGAAGCTCTGAACATTTCCATCCACGGTGCTGAGCGGAAAATAGATCAACTCCAGCTTGAACAGGTCGCCGTCGTTGCCGTTCTCGTACTGGCTGTCGAGGAACACGTCCCCGTACTTCGCCATCATCATCAGGCCGGTGGTGCTGTCCTGCGGGCGCGGTGCAATGACGTGGACCAGATCGTCATACATCTGCGGCAACCCGCCCGCGTGGCTGATCATGTGCTTGATCAAAATTTCGTCATGCTTCCCGCCCAGCCCCGAGTAGCCGCCGGAACGATCAATCGAGATGCCGCCATGCACGCCGCGAAACAGATCGTCCGGCTGGAAGCTGACGGTGAAGCCGACGCGCGAACTGTCGTTGCGCCCGCGCTGGCTGCCCTGCAAATGCAGGCTCAAGTCATAGAACACCTGTTGCTCGTTGTAGATCACGGTCGCCCCCAGGCCGTCGTTGCTCATCACGTTCGTCGGCGCGTGGAGCAGCGTGGTGTCGGCGGCGGTCATTAGGATGCGGAGGTTGTGCAAGGCATCGGCGATGGCGTTGCCGTCGTTCACGCGATAGAGCGCGCGCGAGTTGGTGCCGCCCGCCGGATAGGTGGACTTCACGCCGAACGAGTCGCTGCCCTCGACGTAGAATTGCACGAGCGTGCCCGCGAGTTGTCCCGGCACATTCGCAACATAGCCGCCCGCCTGCGCCGCCATCGTCGTCTGGTTCCACGCGCCGCCGTTCACCGACCAGCGCAGCGTCACGTTGGTCACGCCGTCAGGATCCGTGGCGCGGACCAAGACCGGCACCGGCACGCCCGCCGCCGGAACCGCCGGCGTGTGACTGAAGCCCGTGTACGTCGGCCCGATGTTCGTCGCGTAGCGCGAGTTCACTGCGCCGGGCGTGCCGTTCAAGGCCGGCACCGCGATCGGTGTGACGCGCGGCAGGCGGTTGAAATACAGCCGCGTGAGCAAGGCGTTGTGGCCGCCGATCCATTTCGCGCGGAAGGAGATTTCATACTCCCGCCCGTTGATGACGGAAGCGCCGCCCGCCAGCGTCGTCTCGCCATGATTGTGCATGTGCTCGGTCGAGCCGGTGGCGACGAGGCGCAGGACTTGATTCGCGCCGTTGCTTGGATCAGTGATGACGCTGGCTTTGTGATTGCCGAGGAAGCGCCACGTCCCCATCCCGCTCTCGAAGCCACCATTCTGGATCAACTGCGTGGCCGCGCCCGCCGGTGAATCAATCACGCTGATGTCGTCGAGCAGCACCTCGCCTGCATCGATCAGGCCCAGCACGAATTCCTTCCACGTCGTCGGACTCGGTGCGGTTTCAACGGCGGCGATCCCGCGATAAGTGTAAGTGGCCCACGACGACTTGCCGCTCTCGGCGCTCGCGGCCCAGGACTCGGCCTGCGCGTTGTCCGCGCGCGGGTCGCGCAGTTCCAGCGACGAGCCGCCGCCGTGTGCGAGTCGCGACCAGCGGCCTTCCGCGTGGTAGCGCACTTCGTCCGCCGGATTGCCGAGCGCGTCTTCGAGCAGAATGCGGTCGCTCCGATGCGAGAGCGTTTTGCCGAACGGCCCGAGCGGCGTCAGCGCCGGGTAAAGGGACTGGAGGAACGCGGGATCTTTCGCGATGACCAGATAGCCGCCGGGCGGGATGATCTGGTTGGTGGCGAAGTCGAAATCAATGCCGTCGTTCAACTTCCAGCCCGTGAGATTCACGGCGTTGCTGCTGCGGTTGAACAGTTCGAGCCACGACTCCGGCGACTCGCGCTGCGGCAGCGCGGGCGAGAGGAATGAAGTGGCGGTGAGTTCCGCGCCGAACACCACGTCCGCGCCCAGCGGATTGGTGGTGAACTGATGCACCTCCGCGGCGAGCCAGTTCGTGCCGAACAGGAGCGAGGTGTTCGGAATCGAGAACGGCCCGGTGTAGATGGGCGTCGCCACGCCGATGCTGGCGAGGTTGGTGTAGCTGATGTTTCCCGCCGGCATGTTCTGCCGAAGCACTTCGGTGCCGTTCAGGTAGAACACCGCGCCGTCATCGATCACGCTCCGCAGCGACAGGGTCGCGCTGGCCACATCGCCGGTGAAGATAAACGGAGTGCGGAAATACCAGGTGATGAGTCGCGCCCCGCCGGGGCTGATCAGCGAGAGCGGAGTATTCTTCGCCGCCGGCAGCACCGCCGTGGTGACGTAGTGGAGCGCCCGCCCCGAGAGCCACGAGGCATCGTTGTAATTCGTCTGACGCCACGCAGTGCCGAGATCGGTGCCCAGTTGGTTGTAGCGCCACAGATTCGTGATGCTGACCGCGATGTTCGTCGGCGCAAAGGAGGCCGGCGTGGCGGGCAACGCGCGGTGGTCATACATAATTTCGTTGATCACGATGGCCTCGTTCAGCGCGACGACGTTCGAGAAACCAAGCGTGGACTGCGTGGTGACGAGCCACGGGCCGGTCCCGTCCGGCAGGCGCGCGCGCGAGTTCCGTTTCGCGACCACGGCGTCGAGGACGTTGCTCTGGCCCGGCGTGTAGAGCACCAGCTTGTCACCGGGATCCGCGCTGAAACCAATTGTCGTCCTGGGGACGAAGACCAGTCCGCCCGGCGCGAGCGACAGTCCACTGAAAGTGTATTCGCGATAGGCGCCGCCCAACCGCACGAGCTTGTATCCATCCAACGAAGCCGTCGTGCCGCCGTAGTTGATCAACTCGAAGCCGAAGTTCGCATTCGTCGCCGACTCCAGTTCGTTGAAGGCTATGGAGGGCAGCGGCGCGGCTGGGAAGTTCGTGGTCGTGACCGTCAGTTCCGCGCCGAAGAGCGCATCCGCCGGCGCGCTCGGCCCGCGATGCACTTCGACCGCGAGCACGTTCGTGCCCGCGACGAGGCTCGCCGTCGGCAAGTCGAACGGCGCGCTGAGCGTGGCGTTCGTGATGTTCGTCACGGCCGTGGTCGCGGCGGTGATCGTTCCGCCCGGCATGTTCAACCGCAGCACCTCGACGCCGTTCAGATAAAAGACCGCGCCATCCGCGACCAGCGAGCGCAGGCGCAAACCCGTCACGGCCGGCGAACCGCTGATGGTGAAATTCTTGCGGAAGTAATAGGTCACGGGCGAGACCGGGAGCGCGGTGTTGAGCGGCACGCTGCGGCGGGCGAGGCCGGAAACTTTCACGCGGAAGCCGGCGGGGTTCGCGCCCGTGCCGCCGTTCACGGTGAGAAATTCCAGCGTGTTTGTCCCGGCGGCAAATCCGTTCGTGATGGTGAAGTTCCCGCTGAAGGCGTTGAAGCCGGAAAATGAAATGCTGCGCGATGCGCCGTTGAGCTGCACGTCCGAGAGATCATTGTCCACAGCGAAGCTCATCAGGAGATTCGCGCCCGCGAGGGAGTAGCCGGTGAGATCGAAGGTGGTGCGGAAGTGGTACGGCCCCGCCGCGACATTGTTCACGCCAGGATTGACCGGCCCGAGCCAGGCGGAAGTGCTGTCGTTGGCGAGCCAGGCCGGATGATTCTGAATCACCGTCGCGGGGATTGCGGGCGGCGGCGGGGCACTCTGCGCCGAAAGGGTGAGTTGATAATGCGGATCGGGGGCCCCGGGCGAGACCGGGATGCGGGCCGCGTCGAGGCCGCTGTTGAACAGCGTGGGGATGGCCTCAAAATCGCCGAGCGGTGGTGGCGTGTTGCTGGCGTAGAAGACGGCGGGACCGAAGGCCCACGCGCTGTCATCGAAGCCGGGCGCGCGCCACGCGGTGCCGAGGTCGCTGCCAGTGGCGTCGTAGCGCCACGAACTGGTCAGCGCGAAAGGCGTGGCGTTCGAGGTCGTGATGGTGACGAGTGGAAAATTCTCGCGCCCCGGCGAGCCGCCGACTTGCGCGCTGGTGCGCCAGCTCACGGAGGAGCCGCTGGCGAAGTTGCGATTGAACTTCGCGAGCGACGGCCCTGCGCCATCAGGAGCCACCGGCCATTCGCCTTCCACGCCGTAGCTCACGGAATCCATGAGGCGCTGGTTGTTGTTGCGCAGGTCCAATGTGTCGCCGGTGTTGGCGAGCCTTCCGGTGAAGGGGCCGAGCACGTTCGTTGCGCCCGTCGCGGCGGTCAGCGTCGCCGGTGAAGTCGCGATGACGAGATACTTGCCGCCACCAATCACCGTTCCCTCCGCGAAGGTGAACTGCACGCCGCCCGCCAGCGACCAGCCGGAAATGTCCATGTCCACAGCCATCTGGTTGTGCAACTCGACCCACTCGAGCTGCGCCTCGTTGGTCGCGTTCGGGTGGTACATGATCTCGTTGAACACGACGGTGCTGTCCGCGCGGGCGGGAGCCGCGACCAGCCAGGCCGATACAGTGAGCAGGGCGAAACAAATCTTCATAAAGCAAAAGAGACCGGGGACTCACGCCCCCGGTCTCGCAGATTAGCACATCTCGATTACGGCAGGACGCGGAAGAACGTCGCCGGGGCGTTCGTGGTGTAGGCCGTCGTGGGACTCACCGTGCTGATCGTCGTCCACGGGCCGGTTACGTCCGTCGCGGACTGCAACCGATCACAGCCGCCCGTGGGTGTCCACGAAATCGAGAGCGTGTCCGGTGCCGTGCGCGTGATGCTCAACGTCGGGGCCAAGATGGAACGGATGCGCACGAGGCCGTCGAGGTCCACGCGCAAGGCGGTCGGGTTCGGAGTCGTAGGCGCGTTGTTCATGATGAAATCCACGGTGTTCGGTCCCGCGACGAAGCCATTCGTGACGACAAACGGCACGAAGGAGGTGAAGCCGCCGCCGCTGACGCCCTGCGACACGCCGTTGACCACGATGTCGAGGAGCGAGTTGTCCACGGCGAACTGTCCGGCGAGCCGGAAGGTACACATGTCCACGCCGGTCAGGTCGAAGAAGGTCTGGTAGGTGTAATTGCCCTCGGCGTTGCCGGCGTTCTGGTTGGCCTGCGGCGCAATCCATTTGGACTTCGGCCCGGCGCTCAACCACGGCGGCACCGGCGAAAGGCTCTGGTTGATGACAATCGCGTCCGGCCCGGTGTTGGTCGGATCCACGCTGCTGCCGATAATCCAGTGCTGGTCGATGGACCCGTCCGCCGCGAGCGCGCCGCTGTTCTCCGTGCCGGTGCTGTAGATGCCGGGCACGCGGCGGTAAATGACGGCGAGTTGGGCCGGGAGACTGTTGGTGGAGCCACTGCCGTTGCTGACTTGAACATCGAAGAAGCCGTTGTCGTTCGTCGTGACATTGTTGAGGGTCAGGGTGGTGTTGGTCTGGCCGGGCAGCGGCACGCCGCCTTTGTTCCATTGATAAACGAGCGGGTCGCTGCCCGTGGCCCCGACCGTGAAGGTCACGCTGCTGCCCTCGATGACCTCCGTCTGGCTGGCCGGCTGAAGGGTCACGACGGGCCGGACGTTCGGCAGGATGCGCGCGTTGCTGGCCGTGAACTCGACGCGCAATCCCGTGTAGCCCGGAGCCGCCTCGTTCTCGACCACGAAGTCGATGGTGTTGACGCCGGGGAGGAAGGACGCGTTGGACGTGGAGATGTTGAAGGTGGTGTAGCCCGCGAAGGTCGTGCTCTGCGGATTGCCCGTCGAAACTCCGTTGACCCGAATGTCGCGACCGGAATTATCCGAAGCCCAGCGGCCAATGATGAAGACCGTGCCCGGATCACGATCCGTCAAATCAAAGGTGGTGCGGTTGGTGTAAAACCCGACCGCGCTCGCCGAGGTGTTCAAGCGCGGGCCAATCCACTTGGAACTCGCGGTGTTCCCCAGCCACGGGCCGCCCACGATGGGGAAGGCCGTCGAATCTTCCACAATCGCGTCTGGGGAACCGGTATCCGGATTGGAAAGCAGGACGTAATGCGGATCAACCAGACCATCGCCCAACGCGAGTCCGTTCGTGTCGATCCCGGTGTTGAAGAGCGTGGAGATGGGTTCCGTCACCGTCAGCCGCGCCACGGCGCTCGTGACCGAGCCGGAGCTGTTGGCGACCACCACGGTGTAATCGGCCTCGGCGGATTTCGCCACGTTGAGCAGCGCGAGCGTCACGTTGGTCGCGTCGGTGATGTTCGCGCCGTCCTTGCGCCACTGGTAGGTGAAGGGCAGCGAGCCGAACGGGCCGACCGTGAAGCTCGCATTGTCGCCGACTTTCACGGTGCGGCTTTGCGGCTGACGCGAGACCGAGGGAGGCGTGCCGGCGGGCAGCGGGAGAATGCACACGTTGTCAATCAGCGCCGTGGTGTCGCCACCGTTCGGGTTGCTCTTGATGAAGCTGAGCAACAAATCCGTGGCCGAGGCGATGAACGGATCGCTGGTGACTTGGACGTAAGGATTTCCGCCACCGACCGGAGCGCGCGAGTGCGCCGGCACAATCGTCGTGCCACCAATCTGCAATTCTATGGCCGGGATGCCGCCATTCCGCGCGTTCTCGAAATAGACGACGTAATACTGCGCGCCGATGGTGAAGCCGCTCACGGTCTGGCTCATCGCGCCGTCGCCCTGCATGAAGGCCACCTGGTTGCGGTCGGGAATCGCGCCGTTGTTCGCGAACGGTCCCGCGCCGGTGTTGATGCCGTGGTTGCCCAGCGAACTCCACCCGGTGATCGGGCCATTGCCGCTGACGTAGCCGGGGAAATTGACGAAGGTGTCCACCTCGAAGCTCGGGTTCACCATCGCGAGACCAATCTTCACCACCGCCACCGTGCTGGTGGCCGTGCCGCTGGCGTTGCTCGCGATCAGCGTGTAGCTGCCCGCGTCGCCCGCCGCCGCCGAGAGGTCGGAGTACGAACTGCTGGTCGCGCCAATGAGGTCGCTGCCGTCCTTCTGCCATTGGTAGGACGGAACCGGCGAGCCGGACGCGGAGCCGGAGAGCGTGAAGGGCTGGCCTTCGCTCACGCAACGGCCCGACGGATTCGCGACGATCTGCGGCGCGGTGGGCGGCGCGTTCAACTCGTAGTTGCTGAAGCCATAGGTGTGAATCGAGCTCCCTTGCAGCCGCGTGTAGGTGAGCGTGATCGAACTGCCCGCGGCGATGTAGCGGTAGGTGAAACGGATGCCGTTGTTGTCGCCAAACTGATCCTGGTTCACGGTCAGCCGGTCGCTGCCGACGCTGAACGTCGCCGCACGCGTGCCATTTTCCCACCCGACAGAGTAAATGTTCGCCACATACTCCGCGCCGGGGATCAAGCCGTTGAGCGTGATGCTCTGGAACAGTTCCGCGTTCGCATAAACAAAGTCGTTGGCGAGCACATCGCTGCCTCCGGTCAGATTGTTGGCGTCGTTGGGAAACACATTCGGCAGCCCGGTGGTGGAGAAAGTCGGCCCGGAAGGATTGCCGCCGCCCACGCCGGTGAACACGATGCCGTTGATCGTGGTGTTCACTCCGCTGCCGAAGCTGAAGGCGTGCGTGTGCGTCTTGGTGCCGTCCACGCCCGAAGTCGCGTCGTCATTCCATGCGGCATAGGACCAACCGCTGTTGCGCACCGCGATGCTGAAGTCGTCGATCAGCACCGTATGGTCGCCGCCCGCATCGTTGCGCAAAGCCAGCAGGTGCTCGGTCGCCGTGGCCGTGAAATCGAACGCAAAATACTTGTAGGCATTGGCTCCGCCCACGGACGTGACGGCGGTGTTGATGAGGTTGCTGCCGTCAATATCGACCTTGAGGTTGGGCGTGTTGCCGCCGCGCGCATTGACGCGAAAATTCACCTTGTAAGTCTGGCCGATGGTCAGGCCGCTGATGAGATTGCTCAACGACGCGTCCGCTCCGTTCTGGATGAAAGCGACCTGGCTGCCGGCGGGAATGGTCCCGTTGTTCGCAAAGGGGCCGCCGGCCACATTGATGCCGGCGCGGCTGTTGTTCCCGGCCGTCCAGCCCGTGATCGCGGAGTTGCCGCTGATGTAGCCGGGAAAGTTAGGGAAGACATCCGTTTCAAAACTGGGATTGATGATGGTTTGAGCGGAGGAGGAACTGAGCCAGGCACCAAGGCATAGGCCGACGACGACGATTCGAGAGACGCACTTTCTCATAACTTTGCTGCACGGGTTCTTGAAGGGCGTAAAAATCCAAATCGCGTTGTTCGGAACGCGGCCGGAGAAGTTGACGCGCTTCAGTTTTTGTTTAGGTGGGGCCAGAGTTTCTGGGACACCTCAAAACAGCAAGGCGAAATTCCGTTCTGCGAGGGGCATGGGCGCATTCATGGGCGTGCGGATCAAAGCACTGAGCGGTCATTTGGTGAGGGCCGATCACGCGGACTCAGCGGTCCGCGCACCGCTTCAATTGGAACCGCACGCCCTCACCTACCGGTCACAAACGCGATCAGGTCGGACAGTTGCTGCGGGGTGAAGGCGCTCTCCAGTCCTTCCGGCATGATGGAAAGGCCGCTCGTGGAAAGCTCCTTGAGGTCGCCACGCAGGATAGTTTCGTCCGCCTTGTTCGGAGCACGGAACGTGAGCGTGGTCGGAGTCTCGGAAACGATGATGCCGCTGGTCTCATGGCCGTCCTTGAGCGTAGCGGAGAAATTCTGGAAGCGCGCTTCGACGGCGGCGTTCGGATTGAGAATGGCCTCGACCAGTTGCTCGGCGGGCTTGCCGGACATCATGCCGAGGTCAGGGCCGACTTCGGTCCCCTCCCCTTTCAGGCGATGGCATTGGGCGCAGTTTGCTTTGAACAACTCCGCACCACTCTTGGAATCACCTGGCAACTTTGACACGTCGGCGTAGCGGGCGAGGATTTTCGCGCGCTCGGCTTTCTGGTCCGGGGTGAGCGCGCTGGTGCGGTCGATCACCTGCACGGGCGCAGCGGACGCGGGTGGATTGGCCGCAAGCTTTTGCAGCATTTGCAGATGGACGCGTGCCTTGTCTTCCGCCGGAAGTTTCTCGATGAGCGCGAGCAAGGTCTTCGCATGGCGTGGCGCGGAACTGAGCGCGGCATTGCGGATGTTCTCGTCGCTGTCGTGGAGGAGTTTCAGCAAAGCGTCCGCCGCGCGCGGGTCGTTCCATTCTCCGAGCGTGAAGGCGAGTTGGTAGCGCAAGCGGGGCGATGCATCGGCGACGAATGCGAGCAAGGACTCCGTGATCGGAGCGCCGGCTTCCAGCACGGCGCGTTGAACCGGGACATCACTTCGCGCCGTGCTGGAAGCCGGCGCTCCGATGCGCGCAAAGTTTTCGCTCAACTTCACCGCCTGCTCCCTCACCGCGTCGCTGGAATCTTTTAGCGCCGCCAGCAGCAACTCAGAACTCAGCGCGTTCAACCCACGCAACGTCCACAGCGCCTGAATCCTCACCTTCGCGTCCTTCGCGGACTTGGCGTGATGCTCCAAGACCGCCGCCACCGACTTGTCGCCGCGCTCCAGCAACAAGCGTTGCGCCGTGTCGCGCTGCCAGCCGTTCGGCGAGTCGAGCGCGGCGGCGAGTTCGGCGCTCGTGAGCTTTGCGAGGTTCGGGATTCTTCGCAGCGGCGCACCTTCCGGCACGACGCGGTAGATGCGGCCCTTGTCCGCGCCGGCGCGGAGATCGAGGCGCTTCTGCATCTCCTTCGGAATCCACTCGGGGTGTTCGATGACGAGGCGATACATGTCCGCGACGTAGAGCGCGCCGTCGGGGCCGGTCTTGAGCATCGCGGGGCGGAACCAGTTGTCGCTCGACGCGAGGAATTCGCTGTTCGTCTCGTCCGTGGCGCGGTGGGACTTGAAGGTGACGCCGTCCGGCTCCAGCACTTCGCGGTGGACGAGATTATGCACCGGCTCGCTGATGAAGATGCTGGTGGCGAATTCCTGGCCGAACAATTCGTCGCGATACGGCACGGGCGAATTCGCCGAGGTCACATGGTTCGCCGCGTACGGATCGTTGAAGCGCGAGAGCGTCCGGCTGATGGGAAAGCAGCGCGTGGCCGCAGCGTAGTTCGCGAGCGTGCGCTTGGTGGTCTTGAGCGGCAGCAGCGGATTGCGAGAGAGATACGGCACGGGGAAGAAGTGATGCCAGAGCCACGTCGAGTTGTTGTTGCCGAACCAGTTGCCAAAGTCGTCGCGGTAAAGTCCGAATTGCGTGCGCCCGCCGATGGCCTCGAAGAGTCGATGGTCGGGATCGAAGCGGAAGTCCTGGCCGCGAATGTTGATCGTGGATTGGAGCGCCGGCGTCTCGCCGGCCCGCGCGCCGAGGGCGGGCGAGACGCCCGCGCTCCGG
>JBBQYK010000016.1:0-25777 GCA_038208765.1 Verrucomicrobiota bacterium | reverse complement strand
AAGGCGTGCTCGTGAATCCACTGGCGGTAGGGGCCGCGCAACTGTTCGTCCACAAAACGAAATGGCGGCTCCCATTCGCGGATCAGGGTGCGCCAGCGAAAGGGAATCCCGCGCACGCGCAACTTGTAGTCAATGAGCGTCCCGGCCCGCATCTCGATGGGCGCGGGCGTGAGAACGACGAAGTTGAGGAAGGGCGGCGTGATCGCTTGCAGGTTCCGCGCGTCGCCGAAGAAGTTGAACACTTCCTCGCGCGGGCGCGGCAGCCACAGTTCAGATCGGAAGAGATGTTCGCGCACGGCGGCTCAGAGCTTCGTCTTGATCCCGCACGCGCGCAGGAAACACCAGCCGCGCGCCGCTTCGAATAGAACCAACCCGGCGGAGGCAAGCAGCACCACGCCGAGCCACGCGATCTGGCGCACGGCAATGATCCCGCCGATCAGCAAGACCAGCCCGAGCACCGCGCGCATCCAGCGTCCTGCGGAAGTGATGTTACGTGGGAAGAATTTTTTCATGAGCCAGGGGTCTTTCGTTTCGGCAATTTACGGAGGGCATTTAACTGATCGCAAAATTCGCTAAGGCTGCCGGAGCGCGTCGCGCCGATGCGTTTGATGGCATCATCGTAGGAAGCCGAGACGCGGCCACCGACGATGATTGCCACCTCGGCGGGCAAGTAACGACGGAGTTTCTCCAGTTCGCCCGGCAGTTGTTCGTCATCGGCGGGATAGACAATGCTGAGGGCCACGGCACGGGCTGAACTGTTCATGGCCGTGCCGGCAATTTCCGCCGCTGGCAAACTCGTCCCCAGATACGTCACGCGCCAGCCCAGGTCGGTCGCGGCGGCGGCGACCATCACTGCGCCCAGCTCGTGCAACTGCCCGGCGGGCGTCGCCACGATCAGATGGGGCGCATTCGCCGGCAGCGCGAAGGGCCGCGAGGCGTGACCGAGGAAAACCCGGATCGCCGCGCTGGCAAAATGTTCGTGCGCCGCCGTGATCGTGCCGTCGCGCCACAAGCCGCCAATCGCCTGCGCCACCGGGGCCACCACTTGTTCGAGCAATCCGTGCTGTCCAAGCGCGACGGTGGCGTTGTGCAAGGCGTTCTCAAAGGCGAGGGCGTCTAGCTTCTGCGTGGCTGCGATGCACTGCTGAACAAATGTTTCCGCACTTTTTTTCCCTGAAGCTGCGAGGCCGGGGCGCGCGGGTTCGGCGGCGGGCGCGGCGAGTTCCGTCAGGCGCGCGTTCTTCAGCGTGGCGATGGTGCCGATGCTGTGCCCGGCCTCCGTCGCCCGTCGGAGCAATTGCAACCTCTCGATTTCCGCGTCGGTGTAGAGCCTGCGGTTCGAGCCGGTGCGGTTGGGCTTCACAGCTCCGTAGCGTTTTTCCCAGACTCGAATCACATGGGGAGTCAGCCCGCTTCGGCGAGCCGCGCTTTGGATGGAATGATGGGCCTGAGACATTTCTGACTGAACCTAGACAAGCATAAGACATGCTTCAACAGATTTTCATCGAAATGGGTAATTGCTCACAAACAGCACTTTCGATGTCCTAAAAACAAACCGAGACAAAAGTTTGACAACACATCCCTATCTCGACATTTTCCCCACCCAATAGGAGAGCGATGCGATCCATGACCACAGTTCCAATCAACATTGTCTTCGGCGGGATCGGGGGAATTCGCTCCGCGCTTCGCCGGCTGCTGGACACTCGCGGCGTGCGGTTCGTGGTCGCGGCATTCCCAGATTCACTGGCGAACATCGCCTCGGTGCAGCCTCGCTTCGTTCAACCAACCAATTCACGTTCATGAGCAAAGAAGTCATCATCATTGGGGCCGGGCCGGGCGGGCTGGCCAGCGCCATTCTCCTCGCGGCCTCCGGCGTGCGGGTGAAAGTCCTCGAACGCGCGCCGCAACTCGGCGGACGCACCAGCCGCCTCGAACTCGGCGACTACAAATTCGATGTCGGCCCCACGTTCTTCCTCTACCCGCGCGTGCTGGAGGAAATTTTCCAAATGGCCGGCGCGAACTTGCGCGATGAAGTCGAACTCATCCGCCTCGATCCGCAGTATCGCATTCTTTTCGGCTCCGGCGGACAGATGGACGCCACGCCGGACCTCAAGCGCATGGAACAGGAGATTAGCCGTCTCGCTCCCGCAGACGCGCCCGGCTTTGCACGCTTCCTCAATGAGAACCGCGCGAAGATGGTCGCGATGGAACCGTGTCTCGAACAGGCCTACCACGGCTGGCGCGATCTGCTCTCGGCGCGCTTGCTGAAAATGCTCCCGATGCTCCGCCCGCATCAGAGCATTGACACGTATCTCAAACGCTTCTTCCGCGACGAGCGCGTGCGCCTCGCGTTCTGCTTCCAATCAAAATACCTCGGCATGTCGCCGTTCCGCTGTCCGAGCCTGTTCTCGATTCTCTCGTTCCTCGAATACGAGCACGGCGTGTTTCACCCCGTCGGCGGCTGCGCGGAAATCTGTCACGCCATGGCCCGCGTGGCCCAGCGCTCCGGCGTGGAAATCCTGCTCAACGAACCGGTGGAAGAAATTCTCTTCGAGGGCAAGCGCGCGGTCGGCGTCCGCACTGCGACGGAAGTTCACCGTGCCGACGCCGTGGTGATGAATGGTGATTTCGCCCGCGCCATGCAACGGCTCGTCCCCGATCATCTGCGCTCGCGCTGGAGCGATCGGAAGATTGCGAAGAAGAAATTCTCCTGTTCCACCTTCATGCTCTACCTCGGCCTCGATGGCGAATACGATCTGCCGCACCACAACATTTTCATCGCCAAGGACTACACGCAGAACCTCGACGACATCGAGAACCGCCACATCCTCAGCGACGAACCGTCGTTCTACGTCCAGAACGCCAGCGTGACCGACGCCACGCTCGCGCCGCGCGGGAAGAGCGCGCTCTACGTGCTGCTGCCGGTCACGCATCAGCATCCGAACGTGGACTGGCGGCGCGAGACGGCGCGCTATCGCAAGCTGGCGCTGCAACAAATCGCCAAGGCCGGCTTCACCGATGTCGAGCGTCGCATCCGCGTTGAGCGCGTGATCACGCCCAACGATTGGGACCAGCAATTTGAGATTCATCTCGGTGCGACGTTCAACCTCGCGCACTCGCTCGACCAGCTTCTGCACCTGCGCCCGCGCAACCGTTTTGAAGACCTCGACGGCGTGTATCTCGTCGGCGGCGGCACGCATCCGGGCAGCGGCCTGCCGGTGATTTTTGAGTCCGCCCGGATCAGCTCGCGCCTGGTGCTCGAGGATTTTGGCATGCCGCTGGCCGAGCCGAAGAACCGTTCGTTTGCCATGTCCGACGAACGCACCGCCCTGCTGGAGACCGCCTGATGCAAATCCCCATCGTTCATTTCAATGAAGTGCTGGATGGCGAGCCGCCGTCCGCGCTCGCGGCTGTGCGTGTGGCGGCTCCCGACCTCGGGCCGGTGCGCGCGGCGCAGCAGCAGTGGGCGGCGACGCCGGTGCGCGAGCGGTTGCGCAGGATCAAAAACTTTCGTCACGCCCTCGCCACTCATGCGACGGAACTGGTGCGCGCGCTGCAACCGTCGAGCGAGACGGCGGCGGTGGAAATTCTCTCCGCGCAAATCATCCCGCTGGCCGAGGCGTGTAAATTTCTGGAGCACGAGGCGGAAAAAATTCTCGCTCCGGATCGCCGCCCGCGCGGCCCCATCCCGCTCTGGCTGCGTGACACGCGCGCGCAGGTGCATCGCGAGCCGTGCGGGGTCGTGCTGGTGGTCGCGCCGTCGAACTACCCGATCTTCCTCCCCGGCGTGGTGCTCGTGCAGGCGCTCGCCGCCGGCAACGCCGTCCTCCTCAAGCCCGCGCCTGGCGGGAGCGCGGCCGTGGACGCGCTGCTGAATCTGCTGCGCGCGGCAGAACTGCCCGGTGCGCTGGTGCTGAAGCTGGACGAGAGCGCCCGCGCCGTTCACGCCGCGCTCACTGCGGGCGTGGACAAAGTCGTCTTCACCGGCTCCGCCGCGACCGGTCAGAAAATTCTCCACGCCTGCGCCCAGCACCTCGTGCCCGCGACGATGGAACTCTCCGGCTGCGACGCGATGTTCGTGCGCGCCGACGCCGATGTGCCGCTGGCCGCGCGCGCGCTGCACTTCGGATTGCGGCTCAATCGCGGCGCGACCTGCATCGCCCCGCGCCGCGTCTTCGTCCACGAGTCGCGCGCGGCGGAGTTCGAGGCGGAATGCCTGCACTGTTTTGCTGAGGGTTCTTCGTGGGCGGCGACGGGTGAAAAGGTTGCGGCCCTGGTGGCAGAAGCATCCGCCCAAGGCGCGCGCGTGCTGATCGGAAAAGTGAATCACCTCGGCGAAGCCACGTTGCCGCTGCTCGTCACCGACGCCCAACCCGGCCTGCGCCTGCTGCGCGAGGATCATTTCTCCGCCGTCGCCGCCGTGGTCCGCGTGAGCAGTGACCGTGATGCGCTGGCCGCGAACGAAGAATGTCCCTACGCCCTCGGCGCGAGCGTTTTCTCCGTGGACGAGGTGGACGCGCGCGCCTTCGCCGCGCGCATCAACGCGGGCAGCGTGGTCATCAATGACCTCATCGCCCCCACCGCCGATCCGCGTCTGCCCTTCGGTGGTCGCCAGCAGAGCGGCTTCGGCGTGACGCGCGGCGCGGAGGGCCTGCTCGATCTCACCGTGCCGAAAGTCGTGATCACACGGCGCGGCCACTGGCGTCCGCACTACGCCGCCCCGCGCGATGGCGACGCGGAATTCTTCACGCACTTTCTTTCCCTGACTCACGCTCCGAAGTGGAGCACGCGGCTGAAATCCGCGCTCGCGCTCATTCGCGCCGGGCGCCAACGGAGAAAATCATGAACCCGACCTCGGACAAAATTGGCATCATCGGCGGAGGACTCGGCGGACTCGCCGCGGCCTGCACCCTCGCGGCGCGCGGTCATGGCGTCGTGCTCTTCGAGCGCAACGACTGGCTCGGCGGCAAAGCGGCGGTGCTGGAGCGCGACGGCTTCCGCTTCGACATGGGGCCAACGATTCTCACCGTGCCCTCAGTGCTGCACCGGATCTTTGGCGAAGCGAACCGGCGGCTGGAAGATTACCTCGAACTCATCCGCCTCGACCCCCAGTGGCGCTGTTTCTTCGAGGACGGCACAACGCTCGATCTTCGCGAGAACCTCGACGCCATGACGCGGCAATTGGCCGCGTTCGCGCCGGACAGCGTGGAGGGCTACGGCAACTTCATGCGGCATGCGGAGATACTGCACCGCATCTCGGACAAATTTTATTTCTACAAATCCATCGGCGGCCTGCGCGACATGTTCGACCTGTCCAACTCCTTCAGCGCGAGCACGCTGCGCGACGTGCTCTCGATGCGCATGGGCCGCAGCGTGGCCTCGATGGTGCGCAGCTACGTGCCGGACGCGCGCGTGGCGCAGATGATTGATCATTTCACGCAATACGTCGGCTCCGCACCGGACCAGTCGCCCGCCGTGCTCTGCGGCATCGCGTCCATGCAGACGAAGGAAGGCGTGTGGTATCCGAAGGGCGGGACCGGCGCCGTGCCGCGCGCGTTGCGCAAGCTGGCGGAGGATCTCGGCGTTGAGTTCCGCATCGGAACCGAGGTGACGCAGATTCGCCTGCGCGGGACTGAGGCCATCGGAGTGGAGACCGCCGCCGACGGGTTCGTGCCGTTGCGCGCCGTGGTCTCGAACTGCGACACCGTGCGCACGCACCGCGAACTCATCGGCGGAATTCCCCGGAAGCGTTTCGAGAAGCGGCGCAAATACGAGGCCGCGTGTTCCGGCGTGGTGCTCTACCTCGGCCTGAATCGCGGCTACGATCATTTGCTGCATCACAACTTTGTCTTCTCGCAAGACCCGCACGAGGAGTTTGACTTCATCTACAAAAAGGGCGAACCCGCGCCCGACCCGACGTGCTACGTCTGCGCCCCGGCTCGCACGGAGCCGGGCGTCGCACCGAGCGGTGGCGAGGCGCTTTACGTTTTGGTACACACGCCTTATCTGCGCCCGAATCACAATTGGCGCGAGATGCTGCCGCGCTACCGCCAGACGATTATCGAAAAACTCAAGCGTGTGGCGGGCATGGAAGATATTGAGCAACGCATCGTGTGCGAGGACGCGCTCACGCCGCAGAGCATCCATGATCGCTACCGCGTGTTGAATGGCGCGATTTACGGACTGGCGAGCCACGGGAAATTTCTCGGCGCGTTCAAGCCGGGGAATCGCAGTCCCGACGTGCGCGGGCTTTATCTCGCGGGCGGCTCGGCGCATCCCGGGCCGGGCATGCCGATGGCCCTGATGTCCGGCTGGATCGCGGCCGACGCGCTCCATCAGGATCAAGGTAAATTCCCGGCGACAAAAACCGTTCCGACGACGCACGAGATTGCCGCGACTTAAGAATCGGCTCCATGCGCTCCCACCAAAAAGCCAGTCTCGCCCCGGCGGTCTCGCCGCTGTGGATGCGCTGGTTCTCGGGCTATGCGGAGCGGTACGTGCGGAAAAACTTTCACGCCGTGCGCGTGTTGCGACCGCCACCACCGCTGTCGTCCGCGCCGCTGGTGATTTTTCTCAATCACGCCTCGTGGTGGGATCCGATGACGTGCCTCGTGCTGCGCAACCGATTCTTCAAACAGCGCGAATCGTTCGCGCCCATTGATACCGACGCGCTCGCGAAATATCCGTTCTTTCGCAAGCTCGGCTTCTTTCCGGTGGAACAGCACCGCGCGCGCGGGGCGGTGGAATTCTTGCGCGGCTCCACGGAAGCGCTGGCGCGTCCGAACGCCGCGCTGTGGCTCACGCCGCAAGGCCGCTTTGCCGATGCGCGCGAGCGGCCCGTGCTGTTCCGGAGCGGGCTGGCGCATCTTGCCGCGCGCGTTCGCACCGCGACGTTCCTGCCGTTGGCGGTGGAGTATCCGTTCTGGGAGGAGAAGCGGCCCGAAATTTGCGTGAGCTTCGGCGAGCCGTTCCTGGTCACGGAGTCGTCCGCCGGAAATGTGCGCGCCGATGCTTCCGCGCTCTTTTTTGAGAACCGTCTGCGCACGGCGCAGGAGGAGTTGGCGGCGGCGGTCATCCGTCGCGACACCGCTGCGTTCCGCGTGCTGGAGCGTTCGCGCGGCGGCGTGGGCGGTATCTACGATCTGTGGCGGAGCGCGAAGGCCGCCTGTAATGGAGAGAAGTTTCAACCGGAGCATGGGATGAAATGAGTTCGCCATGATGATGCTCGCCACCATCTGCCTGTTCACCGCGCTCCTTCCTTGCGCGCTGTTCCTTGGTAACCTGCTTTGCTATCGCGCACCCGCTGCGCCGCGCCCAGGCCAAAGATTGCCGCGCGTCTCCGTGCTCATCCCCGCGCGCAACGAAGAAGCCAACATCGCCGCCGCGCTCGCCTCGGTGCTCGCGAATCGGGGCGTGGAATTTGAAGTCGTGGTGCTCGACGACCACTCGACGGATCGCACGGCGGAACGCGTGCGGGAATTTGCGGCGCAGGATGCGCGCGTCCGTTTGGAGACGGCTCCGCCGTTGCCGCCGGGCTGGTGCGGCAAGCAGCATTCCTGCGCGGCCCTGGCCGGATGCGCCTCCGCGCCGCTGCTCGTGTTCATGGACGCGGACGTGCGGCTCACGCCGGACGCGCTGGCGCGCCTGGCGCACTTCATCGTCGAACGCGACGTGGCGCTGGCGAGCGGCGTGCCGCGACAGGAACTCGGCACCGCCTGGGAAAAAATTCTTCTCCCGCTCATTCATTTCGTGCTGCTCGGCTATTTGCCCGTGGCCTGGATGCGGCGCACGTTGCATCCCGCGTTCGCCGCCGGCTGCGGGCAACTCTTCATCGCGCGCGCGGAAGATTATCACGCGTGCGGCGGGCACGGGGCGATTCGCGCGTCGTTGCACGACGGCTTGCAACTGCCGCGCGCCTTCCGCCGGCGCGGGCGCAAAACGGATTTGTTTGACGCCACGCCGCTGGCAAACTGCCGCATGTATCACAACGCAGATGAAGTGTTCTCGGGCCTGGGCAAGAACGCCGTGGAAGGACTCGCCGCGCCGAACCGCATCGTTCCGTTCACGGCGTTGCTCGGCCTCGGGCAGGTTCTGCCGTTCGTGCTCGTGGCGATGCCGGGTCTGCCGGGCCCCGTGAAAATGCTCGCGGCTCTCGCGGCGCTCCTGGCGTGGCTGCCGCGCTGGATCGCGTGCCTTCGTTTCCATCATTCGTGGCTGGGCGCGCTGCTCCATCCGCTCGGCGTCACGGTCTTGCTGTTCATTCAATGGCGCGCACTCTTTCAGCACTGGCGCGGGCGGCCGGCGCAGTGGCGCGGGCGCACCTACGCGAAACCCGCCGCGCTCTCGCTGCTGCTCGGCGCGCTGCTCGCGCAGGCCGGGCAGGGGACCAACGCGCCCGCCCGCGTGCCGGACTTTACGCTCGTGGATCAGCACGGCGTCACCAATCACTTCACGCTGCCGCGCACGAACCTGAGTTTCATCGTCTGGGCCGATCAGAAAAGTTCCGACCAGTTGGAGAAATGGATTCAGCCCGTGCACGACCTCCACGGCGGCGCGGTCGCGATTCTGGGCGTGGCTGATCTGGGCGGGGTCCCAGCCATGTTGCGCCCGCTGGTGCGGCGCGCGTTCGTGAAAAATGTGCCCCATCCCGTGCTGCTCGACTGGACCGGGAACGTGACGAAACTGTTCCGCCCGGTGCGGAAGGTCGCCAACATCTACCTCGTGCGGACGAACGGCACCGTGCTCGCGCACTGGTCGGGCATCGCGACCAAAGCGCAGCTCGAGGAAGTGACGGAGAAAATCAAAGCGGAGCAGCCGTGAAAGCGGCGGCGTAACGCCGGCTTTCCAGCCGGCCGGGCGCGAGACTTTTCAGTCTCGTGTGGATGCCGCTTTCAAGATGCACCCAGGGTGCGCGCGCGGTTCACGCCGTCGGGTGCCTCTGGGTGCCGGCTCGAAGCGCAGCCTTCCAAACCTGCTGTGTCGTCTCGCTTCCAATGATCCGCTGCGGATAAGTTTTTGGCCCGGCTATTCTTTTACCAGGCGAGCGGAGGGGGTACGCATAGTCTCATCCGTATCACCGCCCAGACTTTGTCGCATGTCCCTCATGGATGCATTGATGCTGGAAGAGCCGACGCCTCCCACGACGCCGACCGCGCGGGAAATTTTTATCGCCCTCCGCCGCGAAGGCGCGCGCGGTTCAGGAACCATTAACGATCCTACGATGGCAGCACGCGGCTCGCCGATCCTTACCACGCCGGCACCCTGTTTGATGCTTCGCGATCCCTTCTGGATTTTGCCATGTCCAGCGGCGACGCCCGGGAAGTGGTTGCCACCACCGACGGCGACCACGGTTTCAGCGACGGCGATCTCGTTCGCCTGAGTGGTGATACTGGAAATGCAGCGGCCATTTACAACGGCGTCTTTGCCATCTACGGCGTGACTGGGAACACCTTCAAGGTTCAGATCGCCGTGACCCGCGCCCGCCCCGTCCGGCCCGCACACCGTCGCGCGCGTGAAACGCCTGCTGTTCGATAAAGTCATGAGTGCCATTCCGGCCGACACGCAGGTGCATTTGGGACCGACCGTCGCCGGAAACCCGTTTCTGACCCGGGGCCATGCGGATGGCGTGGCGGGTGGATGGCAGCTCAAGTCCGGCCTGATGATTGTCGGTTCAGGGATTGATGTCACCACGCTGCAACTCGTGGGCGCGGCCACCGCCGACACGCAATACTATGCGATGGGCCACGCGCTCAAATTCACCAGCCCGGCCTCGGCCAATCTGTTGGATGGTGTCGAGATTTCAGATTTGACCATTGATTGCGCGCTCCATGCCCAGCCGGTCACCGTTGGCAAATACGCGCCCGTGGCCTGCGGCGCGATCCGCCTCCTGGGCAGCCACGGCCGCTGGAAAGGGCTGTCGGTTGATCTGGCTAATGCCTTTGAGGCGTCAGGACCATCCCCGCGTCAATTTGGCCCCTTCCTGGATCTCTGCGGTGCCGCCCTGACGTTTTTGTTGGCCTTACCACCTTGGAGTAGCGGATTGGGGTGGTGAGCGTTTGTGGGGAAAATGGCGATCGATGGTGAGGAATCCGTTATTGCGCCTTCCGCGTTCATCGGTCTCGTAAGACCTTCCTGAGCGCACCTCCGTACTTGCCAAAGTGCGGGCGATTTGAGCAGCGTCGGCGCGCAACAACAACTCCTATCAGTTTTAGTTGAGTAATTAAGTGCCCGGCCTGATCAGCGCACATCCACCTCAATGGGCACGAGGTGATTCACCATGTAGCTGCCACGATTCTTGTCGCGCTCCAGCGGTTGTGTTCGTCCTTCGGAATCGGTTGCGCGCACCGTGAGCGTTGCCTTTCCCGGTTTCGCCGGGACGCGCCATTGATACTCCCAAAGCCGCCAGGCGTTTCGGACCGGCTTACCCAGCAGGCGCGTGTTGTGCCATGTGTTGTCGCCGTCCATGCTGATTTCCACCTTGGTAATATCAGCCTCGGTTGTCCACGCGGCACCTGTGACGTGATACGTTTGGCCCGCCCGAACGGCATCGGCGAAGCCGGGGAGCGCAATCTGCGCCTTCACCTGCATCTCCGTAATTGGAACCAGTGTCGGTGCGCTCCGGCCGCGTTCCCAATAGGCGTAATCAATCGTTTGATAGTAGCCATTGAACGGTAGGGCGCTGGCGATGATCCGAGTCAGCCATTTGACGGAAGCCATCCCATACCAGCCGGGTACGATGACACGGACAGGCGCCCCATGTTCAGGCGTCAAATCTTCGCCGTTCATTTTGAAAGCGAGCAGAACGTCATCCGCTGCCTTTTCCACCGGCATGCTGCGCGCGTAATGAATTTTCCCGGATGGGCGCGGTGAATCCTCGATTTCCCCTTGGTCGGCGCCTTCAAAAATCAATTCGAGTGCCGTGTCTTTCAGACCCGCCCTGCGTAATACCTCAGTCAATCGCACGCCGGTCCATTCGGCGTTGCTGACCGCGCCACGCTCCCATTGCGCCCCGCTCATCTGGGGCGTGAGGAAGGCCCGTCCGTTCCCTGCGCATTCCAACGTTACAGGAATGGTGACCGATTCCATTTTCAGAAGGTCTCGCATCGACAGCTTCAGCGGCTTCTCAACTTCGCCTTCGAGCTTCAATCGCCACTTCTTCACGTCCATTTCTGGGATTGTCGAGTGACACCGCACGAAGAAGTGCTCTGTCGGCGTGATAAACCCTTTCAACGAGCCGAAGGGCGTTTCCAGATTCAACGGCACCCGCTCGCGCACGATTAATCCACCTGGCGAAAGGAGTGCGGCTTTCCGCTTTGAGACTGTGCGGCGGAGCAAGGTCACCGGGGGAAAATCCTTTCCATGACGAACAGCCCCGCCGTGAGCAGCACGGCCACAATCACCACGAAAATGCCGCGAGGCGCGTGCATCAAATCAGGCACCAAGACCTTCCCCATATCGCCCCATTTCTGAACCGTTTTCTTCAGCGCGCCGGAGAACTCGGCGAAAATCCACGACCCTGCGACCAGTCCCGCCATCCCGAACAGTGCGTCCCAACTTCCTTGTCCAATGGCGGCGGCAGCCGTGCCGGGGCAATAACCAATGAGCGCAAAGCCCGCCCCAAAGAACAATCCTCCGATGACATTGGATCCAATTCTGGTCGGCTTGATGTGCAGGTTCACCTTTGCGAAGTGATGAAGGATAAATATTCCCACCATGCCGACAACAATCGCGGTGAGCATGATTTTCGCGACGGTAAAGTCCTGGAGTAGAAGCTGACCGATGAGAATGTTGAACTTCCCAACACCGCCTTTCTGAAGAAGGAAGCCGAACGCCAAACCGAATATCGCGCCGGTGATCAGCTTGGACGCACCGGCTACCGGCGGCTCTGGCTTCTCCGTCGATTGCTTCACTGCTTTGCCGGGATCAATCATGGCGTGGTCAGAGTTTGAAGAGGGGAAAGGCCACGGCCATGCCGCCGATGAAGAAACAAATCACGGCAATCCATGACGCGACGTTGAGTTGCATGGTCCCGCTGATGCCGTGTCCGCTGGTGCAGCCCCCCGCCATCCGTGCGCCGAATGCCATGAGGATGCCGCCGCCGAACGCCACCGAGGCACGGAGCGCGATGCTATCGCCAAAGCGCGCTTCCCACATCGGAGGAATCCATTCATTCACGAACTCACCGCCCGTGAGCGCCGCGATGCCTCCTCCAACGATCGCCATTAAAACAAAGACGAATTCCCAACCGACACGCGGCGGGTTCTCTTTGAAGTAAGCCAGCGATTCAATGTGCCGTTTGGCAAACAGCTTCCCGACGAACCCGGCCACTGTCGCGTAGAACGACGAGGCACCAATCGGCTTGTCCGAAAAATAAAACGTCAGCCATGACAAAACGCCAATGCACGCGCCCACGATGTAAGGCGACCATGCCGGGCCGGGGTAATTGCGTGCATCAACAGCTTCAGCAGCATTGGCCAGGCACACCGGAACGAGCGTGATTACGCTGATGAGTAAAGGTGAGCGCCGTGACAGGTTCATTTGCCGATTTCTCCTTCAATCGGATAGCCCGCTTTCTTCCACGCCTGCCAGCTCCCCGGCACGTTGTAAACTTTCGTGAATCCCTCCTGCTTAAGGATGCTGGCCGCGAGGCTCGCCCGATAGCCGCTGTCGCAATAGACAGCGAGAGGTTTAGCCTTATCGAACTTGTCCACGTTCTCGCGCACGTCCGGAACAAAGAAGTGCTTGGCGCCCGGAATGTGCCCGCACTTCCATTCATCTGGCGCGCGGACATCGAGGATTTGCACCTTACTGCCCGCCTTCTTCAAATCGTGGACGGTAATCTGCGGCACGTCGTCCAACTCAAAACCGGCGTTGTCCCACGCTTTCATTCCGCCCACGAGATACCCCGCGAACTTCGTCATCCCAACGCGCCACAGGTAACGCACCACTTTTTCCAAATTCTCGTCTGTCTCCAAAACGAGCAGCAATGAGTCATCGAACTTCAACATCCAGCCGCCCCACGGTGACAACTCTTCACGTGCGCCGATGTTCAGCGCGCCTTTGATGTGTCCGCCTCCGAAGCCCAGCATCAGCCGCGTATCTACGAGCACCGTGCCTCGCTGTTCGATGGCTTCCTTGAAACTCTTGGCCGGCAGCGCCGGCACAGGAGGCATGTTGCCGAAAGTCGGTGGACCCTTCTGGTTCACCTTCTTCATTGGGACGTAATAAGTCGGCACCGGCGTCGCGGTCGAAGTCGTGTATTCCACGAACTCCTTTTCGTTCTGGAACTGGAGAAACGCATTGTGCTTCTTCTCGTAGCCGATGGTGGTGCTGCGACGATCTCCAATGTCTGGCCCGCAGGACGAACCCGCCCCGTGTCCCGGATAAATGGTCACGCCATCGTCAAGCTTCGCGTAGAACTCCGTCATCGTCGTGAAAAGCTGCGACGCGAGCTTCTTCGTTTCCCGTTCGCTCCCGATGATGTCCGGCCGTCCCGCTGAATCAGCGAACAAGCTGTCACCGCTGAACACACCCCACGGCGTCTTGGGCCGCTTCTTCTCCGCCACCACGAAAGCAATGTGTTCCGGCGTGTGGCCTGGCGTGTGTTTGACCGTCAAAATTGAATCGCCGAACTCGAACGTATCTCCGTCCTTTGACTTCTCATTATCAAATCCATACCGCGCGCCGCCTTCGTAACTCGAAAATACCTTGGCCGAAGGCAGCCGCCGCTGCAGTTCCAGGCCGCCGCTGAGAAAATCCGCGTGAATGTGCGTCTCGAAAATGTGCGTGATGGAAACCGCGTGCTTCCGGGCGAGTTCCAGGTAGCAATCCACATCGGGCCTCGGGTCGATGATGCAGGCCACGCCCTTGGAATCATCGCCCACCAAATACGAAAGCTGCGCAATCCCCGGCGTGTGAATCTGTTCAAATATGAGCGACATGAGTTGCCTGTTGCGAAGTTTCGTTAATGGCCACTCTTCACGTAAGACCAGCCTGCCTCCTGACGCCGCACCACTTCCGCGACACCAGAATCAACCGTGGTGCTGAAGGTGACGAGGTCCGCCTTGTCTAAGTTTTTTCTCTTCATCGTGTTTTCACACGCGGCAAACACCACGCCCGCGTCGGCGAGTTTCCGCATTCGTTCCGCGCTCTCGTTGCCCGCTTTTTGCAGCAGAGCAATGCCCGGCCCATGAGCGACGAGAATCACCTGCGTGCCCGTCCCGAGTGCCTTCCGCACATTCTCGATGTTGTTGAGAACCCCCGTGCGTGCCTCCTTATCCGGCGATGTGAATTCAAAAAGCACCTTGTGAGTTTTGTTCGTGTCAGCAGCGAAAGTCGTGAGCGACATGACTGTTAAAAGCAGGGCGCCGATTATGGTTCTCATAATTTCTCAATGTTTCTAGCTGACTCTGCCAGTCACTCCTTGAACCCAAGTTCCGGTCGGCAGACGCCATGCTCTGATCCAGAAGCGCGTTCCATGCCTGTTTAAGAATGGAGTTGAATAGTGGGTGAAGCAGGCGCAATCGCTGAAGTTTCGGAGGCGGATCTGCCAAGGCAGTGGGAATTGAGCAGGGCGAAGCGCGCGGAACAAATCGGTGAAACATGCGGATTGCAAATGAGTAACGGGTAGTCCTCACAACAATCCTTCTCCTTCGCGGTCAGGTGTGAAATGTAACTGGCGCTGCCCATGACCAGGCGCTGGGCGATCCACTGCCGGGTCATAGGCGTCTCCTCCCGCAAGCGCAAGGCCAGATGGCCGAAGAGGCTCCTCCGCCGTTTTCGCCAACAGTGGACGGATGCGCCCGGCCTGTCCCTCGACCAAGGGGTGTGATTGGAAGTGGCGGTCAAACCACGCAGGAGCGCGGCGTTCACGCCGCTTCACTGTGCCTGGGCGGGAAGGCACTGGAAGTTCTGAAACCCTCGGTGGTCAGGCGTGGAAGCGGCCTGAAGGCTGCGCTCCTGCCCGCCACTTCCAATCACACCCTCGACCAAGTCCGCCATTGCCTTTTTCCTCAGGGTGCGAAAACTTTCGCGCATGAGCACATTGCGCATAACGCCACAAATCATTCTGTCTCTCGTCGCCCTCGCGGCGACTTCACTCACCGCCGCCGATCAGAAATCGCTCGGCTACAAAACCACGCCGATGATTCCCGGCACGCCCTGGCACGTCCACGACGGCGACCGTCCGCAGCCCCGCGTGATCACTTCCGGAGCCACGTTCAGCGACATGGCGGCAGCTCCGTCTGATGCCGCGGTGCTGTTCGATGGCAAGGATTTTTCCAAGTGGAAGAGCGGCAATGGCGGCGAGGTGAAGTGGAAGCTGGAGAACGGTTACATGGAGACGACGCCGAAGAGCGGCGTCATCCGCACCAAGGACGAGTTCAGCGACTTCCAACTGCATCTCGAATTCGCCACGCCGGAGAAAGTCGTGGGTGACGGCCAGGGCCGCGGCAACAACGGCGTGAACATTTTCGGACGCTACGAAATCCAGGTGCTCGATTCGTACAACAACAAGACCTACCCGGACGGCCAGGCCGCCGCGATTTACGCGCAGACGCCGCCGCTGGTGAACGCCAGCCGTCCGCCCGGCGTGTGGCAGACCTACGACATTGTTTTTGAAGCGCCGCGTTGGGACGCCGACAAAAAGCTGGCGAAGAAGGGTGCCCTCACGGTGTTCCACAATGGCGTGATGGTGCATAACCGCCGCGAACTCCTCGGCAACACCCAGCACCAGGCCGCGCCCGCCTACGGCAAGCCGCAGGAGAAGGGTTTCATCGAACTGTACGAACACGGCAATCCCGTGCGCTTCCGCAACATCTGGATCCGTCCGCTCGGGGAATACGACCAGCCCTAGCGTGCCACCGGCATCCCGCCGGATTTTGGAATGGAGGCCGCCCGCAGAAATGCGGGCGGCTTTTTTGAGGCCGGACGAGCGGCGCTCCCGGTCACATGCCCCGGTAAATTATTTCCAGCGAGAGCACCGCGTAGGCGGTCACGAGGTTGGAATCTTTTTCCCACCAGCGCCCGTTCTCGTTCTGCCACGAGCCGTCGGCCTTTTGCAGATTGATGAGCCGCATGGCGACTTCGCGCCGCCAGTTAACTTTGCGTCCGTCCTTCACTTCGAAACTTTCCATGCGCGCGGCGTGGAGCGCCTTGGTCATCAGGTGGAGGTAGTAGAAGTAGCCCTGCGGCCCCAGGCCGGGATTTTCTTCGAGCGAGTAGTTCGCGCGCAGCCAGTCCATCACGGCTTGCACGCGCGGGTCGGATTGTTTCACGTCCGCGTAAATGTAACTGAGCAGCCCCGCGTAGCTGATGCTGCCGTAGGAGCGGAGCGCGACCTGGCCGCGGGCGTTGGTCATGCCGCCGGCCATGCTGTGGCCGGGGTAATAAACGAAACCGCCGCGATCTTTCGCGTCCTGCGAAACCCAGTCCTGCTGGTTTGAGGGCACCTGCTGGCACTGCGCAAGAAACTGCGCGGCGGCGGCCCAGTTCAAATCTTTGGCACCCGCCTGATCCTGCACGAGATGCTTCGAGTAGTGCAGCGCCTCCAGCGCCGTGAGCGTGTTGTTCATGTCCGAGTGCGGATACTTGCTCCCGTAGCCGACGCCGCCGTCATAGGGCGTGTCGAGCCGGCCTTTCTCGCCCATGTCCACCTGCGAGCCGACGACGTAGGCGCGCGCGCGGCGCAACACGGCGTCATGCTTCGGATCGTGCGCGGCGAGCAACGCCATCATGGAAATCGAGGTGTTGTAATTTTGGAGGTTCGTCACGTAGATGCTGCCGTCGGGCTGCGCGCAACTGAGGACGTAGGCATAACCCTTTTTTACTCCCACGGAATTTTTCAGGCGCGCATCCGGCTCGCCCATCATGGCTGACAGCGCGAGTGCGGTGACGCTCGGATGATCCGGCGTGGACCACCAGCCGTTGCTGTTCTGCGCACCCTGGAGGTAATCATTGCCCTTCTCGATGGCGCGCTGGATTTCGTGGCGGAAGGAAACATCCTTCTCGCGAATCTTCGGCGCGTCGGCGGCGTGCGCGAGGCCCGTCCGCATCGTCAGCGCAACTATGCCAATGACGCAGAGCAAGAAAGCGACAGAACTATTTGCACGCATGGCGGAATTTGAGCTGGGCTCGTGGTTTTCGCACGCACTTTGTTGAACCCGCGGCCACGAGGTGAAGGAGCCGGGGTTTAGTGCGGGCGAAAGACTGCTTTAAACTTTCACCCACCCCTTCCTCCGGCTGCTCTGCAAAATCGCTTCGCACAGTTTCACCTCGTGATGGCCGTCCTCCGCGGTGGCGAAGAGCAGGGGAGTTTTGCGGCCGCTGATGATGTGCTCATAGACGGCGCGGTAGTGCATCTTGTGCGCGTCGGCGAAGCCTTCGGGGTGGCCGCCGGGATAGTCGCTGAAGCCCGCGATGTCCACGTCGAAGCCGGGCGTGGCGCGCTGGAGAATTTGGTTCGGCTCATCGCGTCGGCCGAGGATCATTTCGTTCGGCTGCTGGAGATCCCAGCGCAGGCTGCCCTTGGTGCCGTAGATGCCGAGACCGAGGCTGCATTTCCAGCCGGCGGCGACTTGCGAGATGGAGGCGTTGGCGTGGACGCCGTTGGTGAAGCCGTGCTTCGCCTTGCCGAACTTGAGCAGCACGCTGCCGAAATCTTCCGTGTCCACCTGGTAGGGAACCATCGTGGCGGGATCGATCTGGGCGAAGGTCTGCACTTCGCCGCGCGGGCGTTGGCGCGTCTTGTGAAACGTCTCGATGTGCGCGAACACGGACTGCGCACGTGCGCCGAGGATGAACGACACGGCGTCGATCCAGTGCGTGCCGATGTCGCCGACGGCGCGGAGCTTGCCGCCTTCGCTGGCGAGCAGGCGCCAGTTGTAATCCGTGTCCTTGAGCAGCCAGTCCTGGAAGAAGTGGCCTTGCACATGGATGATCTGGCCGAGTTCACCGCGCGCGACCATTGCGCGCGCCTGAAGCACAGCGGGAAAGAAGCGGCACATGTAATTCACGGCGAACACGGGCGATGATTTCTTCTTCACGGCGGCGACCACCTTCGCCGTGTCCCGCGCGTTCATGCCCAGCGGCTTTTCGCAGACGACGTGTTTGCCAGCAGCGAGAGCGGCGAGCGACTGTTCGACGTGCGCCTTGTTCGGCGACGTGATGTGAACGACATCGACATTCGGCGAGCGAAGCAGGGCGCGGTAGTCGTAGTCGCCATAGACTTCGGGGATGCCCCATTTGTCCGCCGTGGCCTGGGCGTTTTTGGTCGAGCCGCAGATGGCGGTGACCTGCACGCCGAGGCGCTTGAGGGCTTCAATGTGAACCGGCCCGATGAAGCCGGTGCCGATGACGCCGGCGCGCAAGGTGTGAAGTGGTTTCATGCGCCATTGGTTTCGGCGGAGAGAAACGTGGCGTCAAGTTTCAAGGCGTGAGCATCTCCGCAGGTGTGGTCGCAAAACGACGGAAACATTTTCAACCATCAAACATTTTCTTGTTCGACATTTAATTTCCGTGGGCGATGTTGCCGCGCACGACAAAATGAAAGCGGTCGCGGCCAATAAAACTCCAGTGCGGCTTTCCGAAAGCCAGCGCGCCGCTCTCATCACCCTTCTGGCCGACGACGACGCGGCCGTGCATGAAATCGTCCGCGCCAAGCTGCTTTCCTTCGGGCCGAACGTCGTCGAGTGGATGCGTCCCCACACGCTGAGCAACGATCCGGTGCTCCGCCGGCGCGCGCAGGAAATCATCCGGCATTTCGGGCGCATGTCCGCCGATGCGCGCTTCATGGCGCTCTGCGGCAGCCGGGGCGAGGACATGCCGGTGGAGGAAGGCGCGTGGCTCCTCGCACAGACGCAGCATCCTGACATCAACATCGCCGCCTACGAAGCGTTGCTCGACGCCTTTGCCGCCGCGCTCCGCACGCGCCTCGACCTGAGTGACGACGTGGAGCAAATCATCGGCGGCATCAACCACTACTTGTTCCAAGAACTCCGTTTCCGCCCGAACGAAGCGAACTATTACGATCCCGAAAACAGTTTTCTCAATCGCGTCGTGGATCAGCGCACGGGCAATCCGATCAGCCTCTGCACGATTTATCTGCTGCTCGCGCGGCGGTTGAAGCTGCCCATCACCGGCATCGGTCTGCCCGGGCATTTCGTCTGCCGCTACCAGACTTCGACCACGGAGATTTACATCGACGCCTTCAATCGCGGGAAACTTCTGACCAAGGCCGACTGCATCAAATATCTCCTCCACACGCATCACGGTTTGGAGGAAGGCTACCTCGCGCCGGTCTCGCCGCGCCGCATGTTGCTGCGCATGTGCGCGAACCTGCATCAGATTTACCTGCACAACGAACAGGCGGAGGAGACGGCGCGCTTTCAGCGCTACCTCGTGGCGCTGGCAAAGTAATTCGTCGCTGCTGGTCGGGCGTGGTGTCCTCACCGCGCCGCGACGGAAGCGGAATCACGCGTTGGAACTTGGGAAGACCTCACCCCGGCGCGCTGGCTTCCCATCACCTGGAATGTCCGCGCACCGGGAAAATTGATTTGTCTGCCTCCCGCCTTGCCCTAACGTGCCGCCGTTTCGCGAGCCATGAAAACATTGCTGCGTGTCCTGATCGTCGAGGACTCCGAGTTTGATGCCCAGATCGTTTTGAATCACGTCCGCAAGGGCGGATACGAGGTCGTGTCCGAGCGCGTCGAGACGGGCGACGGCATGAACCGCGCCCTCCGCGAGAAGCCGTGGGATGTCATCCTCTCCGACTACAACCTGCCGCAGTTCAGCGCGCCCGAGGCGTTGGAAATTCTCCAGTCCAGCGAACTCGATATCCCTTTCATCATCATCTCCGGCGGCATCGGCGAGGCCACGGCGGTCGCGGCGATGAAGGCGGGCGCGCACGATTATTTGATGAAGGGAAATCTCAACCGCCTCGCCCCGGCGATTGAACGCGAGTTGCGCGAGTCCGCGAACCGCCGCGAGCGTAGTGAGGCACGGGAGAAACTTCTGGAGAGCGAACTGCGCTACCGCCTGCTCTGGGAATCTTCGCCGGACGCGGTGCTGCTGATGGATTCGGAGAGCAAAATTTATTTCGCCAATCCCGCCGTCGAAACCGTCTTCGGCTACCGCCAGGAGGAAATCGTGGGCCAGCCTTTGTCGGTTTTGCTCCCGGAAGAATTACGCAGCAACGAGGCGCGGGGCATCAAAAATTATCTCCGCACCGGCGACAAGGCCGACCTGGCGCACGTCGTCGAGACCGTGGGACGACGCCAGGACAACCGCGATATCGTCATCGAGATCAGCTTCAGCCACATGGACCTCCACGGCGAGCGGCGGCATGTGGCCTTCGTTCGCGACATCACCGCGCGCAAGAAAACCGAGCGTGCGCTGCGGGAGAACCAGGAGCAGTTGCAGGTCGCGCGAGAAATTCAGCAGCGGCTTTTTCCCAAATCATCCCCGGTCGTCGAAGGCTTCGACATCGCGGGCGTCTCGTATCCCGCCGAGGAAACCGGCGGCGATTACTTCGATTATCTCGCAATGAAAAACGGCGCGGTCGGCATCATCGTCGCCGACGTGACGGGCCACGGCATCGGGCCGGCGCTGCTCATGGCCGAGACGCGCGCCTACCTCCGCTCGCTGGCCTCGAGCAGCGAGGACATTGGCGAGATTCTCACCACGGCCAACCGCATTCTCTCCGAGGACATCGGCGACGAGCGTTACGTGACGCTCTTCCTCGGGAAAATTGATCCGGCCACGCGCACGTTTTCCTACGCCAGCGCGGGCCATCCGACGGGCTACTTGCTGGGTGGGAATGGAGAAATCAAAACCTTGCTCCGGCGCACGGCCGTTCCGCTCGGCATCAACCCCGAGGCGAAGTATCCGCCCGCCGTGCCCGCGCCGTGGCAGTCCGGCGACATCGTCCTGGTGCTGACCGACGGCATCGAAGAAGCGATGGCCCCGGACGAATCTTTCTTCGGCATCGAACGCACCCTCGGCGTGGTGCGGCAAAACCGCGAGAAACCGGCGCGAGAAATCCTCGACGCGCTTTACCGCGCCGTGCGCGATTTCTCCGGCCAGTCCGCGCAGCTTGATGACGTGACCGCGATCGTGATCAAGGTTTTGTGACGCGCCACCAAGTCACAAGGGAAAGGCAGGGCATCGCATCCCCCAGGGCGCCGGCCACAAAGCGGAGTGACGCTCAATAATTTCTTACGCCTCACCCGGGAAATTGCTGGAACCACTGATGGAATTCCCAATCGCTTCGCGGAAAGTCTGCCGGTGGCAAAAACCTTTTCTCTGGCGCACCTTGCGGTCAAAGTTTTTCCACATGGCTGCTGAAGAACCATTCGGCGCGGAGCCGCGGCCGGACGAGGCGTGGTGGACGCGAGAGTTGCACCGTAACGAGAAGCTCATGGACAAGTTCATGGGCGCGCTCGGCGACAACCCGGACTGGGAAAAACTGCCGGGCCGCGAGGACGAGGAAGAAGAATGGCTGGCGGACGAACTGTTGACCAAAGCCGAAGCCACCGAGTTGGACCCCACACCGGCCGCCGCCGCCGAGGTCACGGACGAAGATTCTGCGGAGGAAGATGACCCGGACGAAGACCCCGAGGTGAACGCGGACTTCAACACCGTTTCCAAAATGGCGCGCGAGTTCGCCTGCGCCGTCTTCGATCTCGAACCGCCGCCGCCCAACGCCGAGCTGCTCTACCTCTCGGCCGGCAAAGTCGGCGCGAATCTCGCGGGTGGCCACGGCCTGGGCTACGACGAGGAATTCCTCTGCGGCAACATCGTAAAATGCCGTTGGGCGTTGAGTGATTGCGAATTCTGCCGCGAGATGCTGGAGCAATTGCACACGCAGACCGGCGAAGCCACGTACGCAAAACTCATCGAGGACAGCCGCCGCATCGCCGAGGTGCTACGCGAGCGCATCGCCCGCCTGCGCCAGCGCGTGTGGTGGCAGAAATAATTTTTCCAATGCTCGCCGCGCCTCTCCAACAAGTTGACCGCACCTGCGTCCGCCACGGACGGCGCACGCTCGCCTACTTTGGCGGCTGCGATTACTTCCGGCTATCGAGCCATCCTGAAGTCTTGCGCGCCTTGCACGAGGGCGCGGAGAAATACGGATTGAATGTCGCCGCCTCGCGCAAGACCACGGGCAACCATGTGCTGTTCGAGCGGCTCGAAAAGAAGCTGGCGAACTTCTTCGGCGTCGAGCGCGCCGCGCTGCTCTCGAACGGCTACGCCACGAATCTCGCCTTCGCGCAGACGTTCGCGGGAGAGTTCACCCACGCGCTGCTCGACGGGCGGGCGCATGGTTCGCTCCGCGACGCGGCACTGCTCCTCGGTTGTCCCGTGGGGGAGTTCCGCCATCGTGATGTGGAAGATTTTGTCCGCGTGTTGAAAAAAATCGGCCCGCGCGCCCGCCCGCTGGTGATGACGGACGGCATGTTTTCCCACGATGGCTCGCTCGCGCCGCTGAAAGAATATCTCGCCGTCCTGCCGCGCGCCGCGCGCCTGCTCGTGGATGACACGCACGGCGCGGGCACGCTGGGCCGGCGTGGACGCGGCACGCCGGAAGTCTGCGGCGTGCGCGATGCGCGGTTGGTGCAGACCATCACCTTGAGCAAGGCATTCGGCGTCTATGGCGGCGCGGTGCTGGGACCGGAGCGCGTCATCGAAGCCATCCAGGAGCGCAGCCGCCTGTTCATCGGCAACACGCCGCCGCCGCTGCCGCTGGTGAACGCGGCGCTGGCTTCGTTGCGAATTTTGAAGACGGATCGCCCGCTGCGCGCACGGCTCGTCGCCAAAGTCGCTGTGTTCAAAGCGATGCTGATTCGAACTGGCTGGCGGTCGCCGATGCTGGAAACGCCGTCCCCGATTATCGCGGTGGTGCCGAGGAATTCGCGCCACGCCGCGCAACTGAAGCTCGCGCTGCTGCGGGCGAGAGTTTTTCCCTCGTTCATTTCCTACGCGGGCGGCACGCCGTATTTTCGTTTCGCCCTGTCCAGCGAGCACACCGCCGCGCAACTCGACGCGCTGGTGCAGACTTTGATCCAAAACCCATGAGCGACGCCCGCCGACTGGATCAATGGCTTTGGGCCGTGCGCCTGTTCACGACCCGTTCGCTCGCCGCCGCCGCGTGCAAGGATGGCAAAGTTCTCATCAACGGCCAGCCCGCGAAGCCCGCGCGCGAAGTGCATCCGGGTGAAATCGTTGCCACCAAGGCGCACGGCGTGCAGCGCACCGTGAAGGCGCTGGCCGTGCCGCCCAGCCGGGTGAGTGCGAAACTGGTTCCTGAATTTCTGGAAGACCTCACGCCGCCCGCCGAATACGAGAAAGCCCGCGAGGCAGCGCTCGCACCGAAATTCAACTGGAGCAAAGGGCAAGGCCGGCCCACGAAGAAAAGCCGGAGATTGTGGGAGCAGTTCGGCGAGCAAGGTTCTCCCTCGGTTGATTGAGATTCTGTTGACGCCTCACGCAAAGGCCGCGAAGGACGCTAAGGGGGGCGGAATTCAACACCCGCGCGGCGAATGACCTGCCGGTTTTCTTCGCGTCCATTGCGCCCTTGGCGTGTGGCACTCGGGAAGAACTCTCCATCACAACCGCCTAGCGAAGAAAAGTTGCGCGCAAGAATTCCGTCGCTGGCTCCAAGTCATCCAGCGCCGCATCCCAATTCACTCGCGGGTGCGGCGCTGGCTCGGGAGCTTTTCCTTCCAGCGCCAGGGCCGCGATCAGTTTCTCCACCACCGCGTCGCTGGCGAGAAACGCGGCGAGCTTTTTTGCCAACGCCGGATGTGGCGCACCGCGCACGAGGGCGACGGAATTGGGAATCAACACCGACTCTTCGCTCAACGGCCATGAAGCCAGCGGCAACCCCTCGCGTTGACCGGCGGCGATGTCGTCGAAGTCGGTCAGGCCAATCGCTGCCTCGCCGCGCCCGACAAATTTCACGACGACCGAGTTGCCGTCCACGAGGAACGGACGGTTCGCGGCGAGCGCGCGGCACCATTGCTCCCAGCCGGCCACGCCCCACTGCCGTCGCAGCGCGATGAATTGCGCGGAGGTGGTGCCAAACATGGGATAGGCCAGCGCCACTTTTCCGCGCCACGCGGCGTTGGTCAGTTCGAGCAACGACTTCGGCGCGGACGCCAGCGTGAGTTGGTTCGTGTTGATGACCAGACGCCGACTACGGAAACCAAACTCGACGATGGAATTTGATTCCAGCACACCGCGCCGCGCCAGTTGCCGCGTGCGGAGCGCCTCGTTGCTCCACCACACGTCGCACTGCGGATGTTTCGCCTCCGCGAGCAGGCGGTTCGCGAGTCCCACGGTCTTCACCGCCTCGCTGTCGAACACGGGGCGGACTTTGATGCCGGTCTGTTTGGTGAACTCGGCGAGGATCGGCTCCGCAAATTGCTGGTCTTGGGAAGTGTAGATAGTGACCGAGTCTGAATTTTGGCAACCATTTAGAAGGAGAAATGTAAGGAGAGCGAAGCAGATAGGTTTCGGATTCAACATTCGCGCAAAAGTGAAATTAGCGGTCACGTCTAGTAGCGAACAACTACTTTGCACCCGACAGCCTCAAAAGCCGCGCGCATATCCCCTCGTAACCGCCTTAGCATGGGTTCTCCGACCGGAACCCCGATCGCATCTTCCTTGTAGGTCGCGCCGCTGCTGATGAACAGGTCATAGACTATATTCCTGCCCGTAACCACACCTGCTTCCCAAGGAATGATCCATCGCTCTCCGTTGTACTCGTAAGAAGCATATCCATGGGAGCAATGCGGGTTGATAACGACTCCGTCGTCCGATCGCACCTTGCCGCCCTCTATTTGGGTAAACCGCTTTATCGCCAACTTCAGATTCATGGGAGTTCTTCGGCCGTCACGCCGTCCGCTTGTGATACCACCACCACTCGAACATCAGCACGCCGAGTCCCGCCAGCGCGATCCAGCGCCACAGTTCCAGGTTCGCGCGCTGCATTTTGGTCGCAGCCACGCCGGTGCCGAATTTTCCGAGCGGTAGTTCCTCGCGCGGACGGATGTCGCTTTCCGCCGCGTCCATGAGATTCACGCAGAACGACAGCGCGTTGGTTCCGGCGCGCACTTGGTAAATGCCTTGCGCCGTCGTGTCGCCGAAGACGAGTTCGCGCGCGGATTTTTCCAGCGAAAGATTTTTTACGGCTCCGTCGGGCGAAGTGATTTGTGCCGACTCCACCGGTTCGCCGAGCGGCAGGCGGAATGGTTCGCCCGCTTTCACGTTCAGCGCGCTGGCGTTGCCGCCCGCCGGGTTCAACCACTCCAGCGCGTTCTGGATGAAGATGGGAAACGAGATGCGGAGCGGCCACGTCGTCTGCATCGTGTCGAAGCCGACCCACACCACGCGCTTGCGATCAATTTCACCGGCGATGATCAGCGGCGTAGCGGTGGAATCGACAATCGGCACGCCCCAGCGCGGCGGTTTCACGGCCAGCGTTTCGTTGATGAAGACGTTGTCGAAACTCACGAACCGCAGCAGCGGATGCGCGTTCTTCCAATCAACAATCGCCGGCGCATCGGCGCGTGACACCTCGGGAAACAGGTTCGTGAAATTGACGTGGATGGCGAGCACGCTGCCCTTCGGCCAGACGACCGGCGTCACGTCGTCGAGCACCACGATGTCGTAAGCCGCCGCGTCGTCGGCCAGCAAGGACACGGTGGTCAATTGCGCGTTCGGTACGGGACGAATCGCCTTCTCCAGAAAACGATTGCCGCGCGTCACGAGCAGCACTTTG
>JBBQYK010000015.1:0-26123 GCA_038208765.1 Verrucomicrobiota bacterium | reverse complement strand
TGGATCGTCCTGCTCGGCCACGGCACGTTCGACGGACGCGAGGCCAAGTTTAATTTGCACGGGCCGGATCTCTCCGCGTCCTCGCTCTCGAATCTCTTGTTTGGGTTCCGTCGCCCCGTCGCCATCATCAACGCCGCGCCGAGCAGCGCGCCGTTCATCAAGGCGCTGGCGCGGAAGGATCGCGTCATCGTCACCGCCACACGCAGTGGTGCGGAGGAAAATTACACGCGCTTCAACCGCTACATCTCGCAGGCCATCGCCGACCCCGAAGCCGACCTCGACAAGGACGGCCAGACCTCGCTGCTCGAAGCGTTCCTCATGGCCTCGCGGCGCGTGACCGAGTTCTACAAGAGCGAAGGCCGCCTCGCCACCGAGCACGCCCTGCTCGACGACAATGGCGACGGACTCGGCGTGCAGGCTGATTGGTTCCGCGGCATCCACGCCGTGAAGAAGGCCGCGAACAATGCCGCGCTCGATGGCACCCGCGCCCACCAATGGCACCTCGTCCGCAGCAAAGAAGATCAAAAGCTCACGCCCGAGCAACGCCAGAAGCGCGACGCGTTGGAACTGGAAATCGGCAAGCTGCGCGAGCAGAAAGCCAAGATGAACGAGGACGAATATTACAAGCAGCTCGAAGCGTTGCTCACGAAGCTCGGCGAGATAGAACTGGGTGGCGCAAGGTAGGGCGCGTCGCTCCGCGCGCGCCGCCGGATCGGAGAGCAACATGCAAATTCACGGCCTCTCCGTCGGCACCGACAAGCCCATGCCTGCTCTCCCTTTCACGCCGTGCCGGGGTGAGGCGGTGGAAAGTGCAAGGGTTTCCGCAGCCCGTGTCGGTGGAAATCTCAGGTGTTGGGAAGTCTCCTTCCGACTCGCGGCGCGCGCGGAGCGACGCGCCCTACCAGTTCCGCTGCTTACGAAAGCTTGTAGAACTTCACCGCATTTCCACCGAGGAACTTCTCCTGCGCCGCCGCCGAGAACTGCTTGAAGTAATCCGCCGCCAGTCCGTGAACTTGCTCGTAGCTGCCGCCGAGCAAACACACCGGCCAGTCTGAACCAAACATCACGCGATCCTCACCGAACGCCTCGAACACCACGTCGAGATAGGGGCGGAAGTCTTCCTTCTTCCAATCCTTCAACTTCGCTTCCGTGACCATCCCGGAGATTTTGCACGCCACGTTCTTGTGCTTCGCAAGTTCGCGGAGGTCGTCCTTCCACGGCTGCATCATACCGGCGCGAATCATTGGTTTGGCGATGTGGTCCAGCACGAAGCGTTGATGCGACAACTTCTCCAAGACTTTGACGGACGACGGCAGGTGCTTGGGAAAGAGCAGCAGGTCGTAGGTGAAATCGAAGGCGTGCAGCGCGCTGAGTCCGCGCAGAAACTCCGGCTTCAACATGAAGTCCGCCACCTCGCTCTGCACCACATGCCGCACGCCGACGAATTTCTTGTGCTTCGACAGCTCGGCTAGATCGTCCTCGACCTTCTCCGACTGCAAATCCACCCAGCCCACGACGCCTTTGATGAACGGCGACTTATCCGCGAGTTCCAGCAGCCATCGTGATTCATCGAGCGACTGCCGCGCCTGCACGGCGACGGAGCCATTGATGCCGACCTTCGCCGCCTCGCGCTCCAGGTCGGCAGGCAGCCAGTCGCGTTGGAGCGGCGTGCCCTTGCCAATCCACGGATACTCGGCTTCCGAGTACTTCCAAAAATGCTGGTGCGAATCGATGTGCATGAGGGCGGGATTTAGCCACGGATTGAACACGGATGAAACACGGATGATGGAAAAAATCCGTGTTCAATCCGTGTTTCATCCGTGGCTCAGGCAACTTCCACCACCGCCTTGATCACGCCCGTCTCCGGCAGAGTCCACTTCGGGAACACCTCAATCATCTCATCGAACGCGGCGCGATGCGTGATCCACGGCTTGGTATCGATCTGGCCATCCTCGATCAGCTTGATGATGCGCGTGAAGTCGCCGGGCAGCGCGTTGCGGCTGGCGCGGATGTCCAGTTCGCGCCGGTGCAGCGCGGGCGCTTGCAGGAAACTAATCTCGCTCTGGGTGATGCCGACATACACGAGCCGGCCTCGAAACGCACAATAGTTCAGCGCCTGACTCATCGACTTGTTGTGGCCCGTGGCGTCCACGACCACATCGGCGAGCTGGCCGTTCGTAAGTTCGGTGAGCCGTTTCAATTCCTCACCGTCGCCCTTGGTCAAAATCGTGTCCGGCACGCGCAGCTTTTCGCGCACGAAGGCGAGGCGCTGCTCGTTCATATCCATGACGATGGTCTTCGCGCCGGAGAGCCGGGCGAACTCAATGACGGACAACCCAATCGGCCCCGCGCCAATGACCAGCACATGCTCGCTGGCCTTCGGCTCACCGCGATTCACCGCGTGGCAACCGATGGCGAGCGTCTCGACCAGGGCAAGTTGTTCGTACGAGAGCTTGCTGGACACATGCAGCTTTCGCGCCGGGAGAACGATGCGTTCGCACATCCCGCCGTCGCACATCACGCCGAGCGTCTTGTTCGTCTCGCAACAATTGGTGTGGCCGCGCAGGCACGAGTAGCAGTGACCGCAATTGATATACGGCTCGACCGAGCAACGGTCGCCCGGCTTCACATCCGTCACGCCCGCGCCGACGGCGAGCACTTCCACGCCCAGTTCGTGGCCGGGAATACGCGGGTAACTGAAGAACGGCATCTTGCCGAGATAGCCGGAAATGTCCGTGCCACAAATCCCGATGCGATGCACGCGCAGCAGCGCCTCGCCCGCGCTGGGCTGCGCCGCCTCGGCGACTGCGATGCGGCGAAATTGTTTCGGCTGTTCGAGCTGGATAGCTTTCATGGTAAAAAATTATTCCGTGCCCGGCGGTTCAAGCAAACGTCTCGGTAGATCGCGCGCACCATCCAAAATGCGCCACGCCTCGATCACGCCCCCGGCAAAACGATAAAACAATATGTGTCGGTTGTAAGGCGGGGAGACGACATGGGAACGCAGACCACGGAGTTCAGGTTCGGAGAATTGCCGCAGGCGACCGATCTCCGGCTGCCGCGAGAGGACGTGCAGCGTCTGTTCAACCGCCGCCTCGTATTGCCAGGCTATCTCCTCCCCAGCCTTGTCCCAATACCAGCCGAACTGATGCTGAACGTCAGCGGTGAAGAGTGGATTGCGCTGCAACGGACGGCTCATCCGAGGCGCTTCTCCCGCGCGACCTGTTCGCACTCACCCCGCAAGTCCTCCGGCACGAACGGCGTGAACGGCCCCTTCGCCGCCTTCAACAACTCCGCCGCCAGCTCGGGCGAATCCTCGTCCAAGTCCAGCAAGTTGCCGGGGCACAAGGTCACGGCGCGGTCGCCGTCTTTGAGGATGATGGTTTCACCATTGAAAGCCTGCGCCAATAGTTGGGGCAGTTGCCCCTCCGCTTCGCCGACGCTCATTGTTTTCATGTTTCGAGCTTAGGCCATGCGCGGGCAGAAAACCAAGCGGCTGTTACAACCCCCTGGCTTCGAGCGCCTGGCTCGAAAGCTTTTCCCCGTCGCGATTGCAGTGCGTCACGGTCAGCGCCTTGGTCTTTCCGTCAATTCGCACGGTGCTGAAGTATTGCTCCTTCGTGTAGGGCCCGCTCGACTTGCTGCCGCGCGGGCGCGAGGCCCAGCGCAACTCGGGGCCGAAGGTGTTGTCCAGGCCGCCGGGCGCGAGGCTGATCGCGTGCAGCGGGCCGCTGATGAATTCCCAGAAGCCATCAAAGTCCTTGAACTGCGCGCGCGCCGGATCGTAGTGGAGCGACGCGGCGTAATGCACATCGGCGGTCAGCCAGATGACGTTGCGGACGCGCTGCTCTTTCATGAAGCGCAGCAAGTCGGCAATTTCCAGCTCACGCCCGAGCGCGGGTCCGTTGCCGTTCGCGCCGTTCTCGTAGGTGGGTTTGCCGTCGGCATCCTTGCCATCGCCGACGATGACGCCGAGCGGCATGTCGCTGCAAATGACCTTCCACGTCGCACGCGATTTCAGGAGCGCTTCCTTGAGCCAGTCGAGTTGACGACCGCCGAGAAACTCTGTCTCCGGCCCGCGCGCGGGCTGACGGTTGGCGCTGTTCGCCGCGCGATACGTCCGCATGTCGAGGAAGAACAGCTCGCACAACGGCCCGCGCGGAATGGTGCGATAGACCTTCGCGCGGTCGTTGCCGCGCAACGGCAGATACTCGAAGAACGCCTGCCGCGCGTGCGCCGCCAGCGTGTTCACGTCCTTCACTTGGTAACGCTTGTCCTCCAGCAGCATCTTGCCGGGATACCAGTTGTTCACCACCTCGTGGTCATCCCACTGCGCGAAGATGGGGACTTCGGAATTGAACCGGCGCACGTTCGCGTCGAGCAGGTTGTAGCGATAGTTGCCACGGAACTCCGCGACCGTCTCAGCGACTTTTGATTTCTCCGGCGTGGTGAGGTTCTTCCAAATTTTTCCGTCCGGCAGTTTCATCTCGGCCTCGATCACGCCGTCGGCGTAAATCGTGTCGCCGCTGTGGACGAAGAAATCCGGCCGCGCCAGCCGCATGGATTCGTAGGTCTTCAGACCGCCGTATTCCTCGCTGATGCCGTAGCCCTGCCCGCAAGTGTCGCCCGACCACGCGAAAAACACATCGCGCTCGTCGCGTGCGGCGGTCACGAACTGCCCGCCCACCGGCTCGCTGGCCGTACCGCCCGCGTCCTCGAACTGCACGCGGTAGAAGATGCGTTCACCCGCCGGAAGACCGCGCAGTTCCAGCTTCGCGGTGAAGTCCCGATCCTCGCCTGTCCACGGCCCGCGCACGCGCCGCGCGTTCTGAAATGATTCCGTCGTTGCCCACTCCACGAGCATCCGCGCGCGCCGGTTGGCGCGGCTCCAAACCACCGCCGAGTCGAAACTCACATCGCCGCTCGCGACACCGTGGGCGATCTGCGGACGGCTCTCGATGATGGCGGGCGCGGCCAGTGCTTCTTGCAGCAACGGCCCGGAGAGCGCGAGCGCGCTGCCGCTCTGGATGAGTCGGGTTGTGAACTGGCGGCGATTGATCGGGTGCATATCAGTTATTCTTCGCCAGCCCCTCGGGGTGTCCGAGGTTTTTCACGGGACGAAAAATCTCCTGCACTTCGCGCAAGAGTTGTTCGTCCATCGGTTCCGCGAGCCACTTCGCCCAGTTGCGGATGTTCTCGGGGTTCGCGCTGCCGGCGATGGTCGTGGCGATGTCCGGGTTCGCGCAGGAGAATTGGAGCGCCAGCTTCGCGATGTCGTTCCCACGCTGCGCGCACAGTTCAGCGGCCCGGCGCGCGGCGGCTTTCACTTCCTCCGGCTCCTTGAGCCATGCGGGCAGCGGCGCGTTGGTGAGCAGTCGCGCGCTGAACGGGCCGGCGTTCATCGCGCCCACGCCGCGTTGTTTGAGGAGCGGGACTGTCTCGTCGGCGAAGCGCGTATTCTGGAGCGTGTATTGGTTGTAGCTCAAGGCCACGTCCACGTCGGTCTGTTCGAGGATGAAACGGAAAATTTTCATCGGGTAACCGCTGAAGCCGATGAAGCGCACCTTGCCCGACTGCTGAATCTTCCGCAGCGCGGGCAGGGTCTCATCCACAATTTGCTGCATCTCCACGAACTCGATGTCGTGGCAGAGCATGAGGTCAAGGTGGTCGGTGCCGAGACGATGCAGGCTCACGTCCACGCTCTCGGCCACGCGCTTCGCAGAGAAATCAAAGTGCGGCAAATCGTAGCGGCCCAGCTTCGAGCACAGCGTGTAGCTTTCGCGCGGCACGCCCTTGAGCGCCACGCCGAGCAGCACCTCGCTCATGCCGCGACCATAGAACGGCGAGGTGTCGATGAGGTTCAGCCCGCAGTCCAACGCCACGCGCACCGACTTCAACACTTCATCTAGCGTCACGCTGCGGAACTCCGCGCCGAGCGACGACGCGCCAAAGCTGAGGATCGGAACGTTCAATCCAGTCTTGCCCAAAGGCCGTTGTTGCATGGCGAAGATTTGAACGGAACGACGCGGAAGAGCAAAAAGAAATCCGCCCGTGCGCCGCCTGGGAGCGCCGGCTTCCAGCCGGCGTGTTCGTGACGGAGTGGGTGATCGAGCCGGCGAGACGCCGGCGCTCCCAGGGTGAACCACGCTTCATTCCCTCGTTGTCAGGAAGCGGCCCGCAATTTACAACGCGGGCATGAATTCCGTCGCCTCTCCTCGCCTGTCGCGAATCACATCCGTCATCGTCGTCGTGGTGTTTCTGGCCGCCCTCACGTTCGCTCGCGCGGCGGAAGCTCCGCTCAAGCCGCTCTTCCCCGGCCTCAAACCCGTCTGCCCGTGCGAAGACCTCGCCAAAGTTTCCCTGCCCAACACCACGATTGATTCCGCGACGCTCGATTCGAACGGCTGGTGCCGCGTCAACGTCACGGTCACGCATCCACCGGCGGGAGATCGGATCAAGATTTGGATCGGTCTGCCGGTGACGAATTGGAACGGACGTTTTCAAGGCAACGGTGGCGGCGGTTTTTCCGGCGGCGGGGCGGGCAGCATTCGCGGGCCGGTGGCGCGCGGGTTTGCCTCGGCGGCGACGGACACGGGCCATGAAGGCGGCAGCGGCAGCTTCGCGCTCGATGCGAACGGGCGGCTGAACTGGCAGCTCATCATTGACAACGCCTACCTCGGCATTCACGAGATGACCGTCGCAGGCCAGGCGCTGACCAAGGCGTTCTACGGCAAGGCTCCGCGTTACTCGTACTTTGTGGGCGGCTCGACCGGCGGACGTCAGGGCTTGATGGAAGCGCAGCGTTTTCCCAACGACTACGACGGCATCCTCTCAGCCTGTCCCGCGATCAGTTTTCACCGTTTCGTGCCCGCCAGCCTGTGGGTGCAGGTGGTGATGAATTCCGCGAACAACTTCGTGTCGAAGGCCAAACTCGACATGGCCACAGCGGCGGCTATTGCCGCGTGCGACCCGACGGACGGCGTGAAGGACGGTGTGATTGATGATCCCATGCGCTGCGCGTGGGATCCGAAGGCGCTCATCGGCACCAAGGTCGGCGATGACACCTTCACCGAGGCCGACGCCGACGTGATTCGCCAGGTCTGGGACGGCCCGCGCGCTGCGGACGGAACTTTCATGTGGCATGGACTGGAGCGCGGCGCGGACATGTTTGCCTACGCCGGCACGGGCGGCACGCCGTTGGAGGGGCGTCCGTTCAGCATCTCAATGGATTACTTCAAATACTTCCTCGTCCAGGATCCGAAATGGGACTGGGCGACGATGACGCCCGCGAAGTTCGAGCAGCTCTGGAAACAATCCGTGGAGCAATACGGCACGGTGTTCGGCACGGACAATCCCGACCTCACACGCTTCCGCGACCGCGGCGGCAAGGTCATCATTTATCACGGCCTGGCCGACCAGCTCATCCCTGCCGCTGGCACCATTGATTACTACCGGCGCGTGCAGCAACGAATGGGCGGCGCGGAAAAGACCGCGCAGTTCGCGCGGCTGTTTCTCGCGCCCGGCGTGGACCACGGCTTTCGCGGCCCGGGCGCGACGCCCACGGGATTGACCGAGGCCATCGTGAGCTGGGTCGAACAGGGCGAAGCTCCTGAGAAGTTGCGGGCGGAAAAGCGAGATGCCAATGGCAAGGTCACGCAGACGCGCCCGTTGTTCCCCTACCCCAACATCGCGAAATACAAAGGCGAAGGCAGCACGGATGACGCCGCGAATTTCGCGAGCCGCGCGCCGTAGTTGGGGCAGCCGTCCCGGTTGAAAGATACCAGCCCAGAGGGCCAGTGGACGCGCGACAAGCGGGGACGCCGGCTCCACTACGGAGCGAGCGCTCTCGATTTTCGCGACGCCTTTTGCCAAAGGCCCTCGCGCCGCGTAGGCTCGCCCCGATGAGGTTCAACGTATCCAGTCAGGTCACCTACGCGATCAATGGTCCCAGCACTTTGATTCTGAATGTCCACGCGTTGCGGAGCCGCGCGCAACGGATCGAGCGCGAGTCCTTCGTCGTGGAGCCGCTGGTGAAATGTGAAAACCTCGTGCTGGACCGGGGCGAGAACCGGCTCGTGCGCCTGGAAACCGGCACGGCCAAGGAATTAAAAATCACCTACCGCGCCACCGTGGAGACGCAGGTAAACTTGATCCCGGTGGAGCAACTGACCGCGCAGACGATGAACAAGCTCGACCGGCACGTCATCCCGTTCATCTACCCGAGCCGCTACTGCCAGTCGGACAAACTCGCCCGGCTGGCCTTCAACAAATTCGGCCTGCTCAAAAATTCGTTTCAGAAAGTGACGGCCATCACGGACTGGATTCACAAGAACGTGCAATACCTGAGCGGCAGCACGAACTGGCAGACGTCCGCGTTTGACACCATCACGGAACGGGCCGGAGTGTGCCGCGACTTCGCGCATCTCGGCATCGCGCTCTGCCGCGCGCTGAACATTCCCGCGCGCTACTTCACCGGCTACGCGCACCAGTTGCAGCCGCCGGATTTCCACGCGTGCTTCGAGGCCCACGTTGGCGGACGCTGGTTGATTTTTGATCCCACGAAGCTCGTGCCGTTGAACGGCCTGGTGCGGATTGCCATCGGACGCGACGCCGCTGACGCCGCCGTGGCCACGATTTTTGGCCCCACCGTTTGCACCTCCGCCGCCGTGGATTGCGTGCCGTCGGAAACGGGATTCACTCCGCTGACGGCGGCGCAGTTGAACAAGAAGGGAGTTTGTCTCGACGTGCTGTGAGCGCGTCCCGCATGTCCACCCTCCGCATCACGCACGAGACGCTGTATCAATATCATCGCCCGATGCGGTTTGGTCCGCACCGGCTGGTGCTGCGTCCGCGCGAAGGCCACGACCTGCAAGTCGAGCGTATGACGCTGATGATTGAACCGGCGTTCGCGCTCGAATGGAGCCGGGATGTCTTCGGCAATTCCGTGGCCTCCGTCGAATTTTCCGGCGAAGCGGCCGAGCTGCGCATCGTCAGCGAAGTGGACATTCGGCGCGGGGACAACCCGCGGCTCGCCGAGCGCAGCAGCCACGCGGTGAGCTATCCGCTGGTCTATGACGAATTGGAATTCACCGTGGCGGCTGCGTATCTCGTTTCCGTTTTTCCCGAGGAACTCGCGTCCGTCACCACCTGGGCCCGAAGCGCCAGCGCGGCCGCCGACCCCGCGAATGCGGTGTCCATCGTCTCCGCGCTGAACACGGCGGTGCAGCAGCAGATCCGCTACAATCGCCGCGAAGAAAAAGGCGTGCAGCGCCCGCTCGAAACGCTCCAGCGCGGCACCGGCTCGTGCCGCGACATGGCGACACTGCTCATGGAAGGCTGCCGCGCGCTGGGCATCGCCGCGCGGTTCAGCAGCGGTTATCTCGACTGCCCCGCGTCGCTCGCCGGTTACGCGTCCACGCACGCGTGGGCCGAGGCGTATCTCGCCGGACGCGGCTGGACGGGCTTTGATCCCACGCTCGGCGAGCAGACCAGCGGCAAGCACATCGCCATCGGCGTGAGCAATCATCCGCGCGGCGTCATGCCGGTCTCGGGACGTTTCTTCGGGACGGGCGCCGACTACATCGGCATGAAGGTCGCGGTGAAATTTTCGGTGGAACAGCCCGTCGGTTCAGCCCGCCCGTCAAATCTTCGGTGAGGATTTGTGAGCCACGCGCCGGGCGAAAGACTCGACGTTGATGACGGCACGCTGGTGCAAGCCGCGCGCGATGACTTCATGCTCGTCACGCACCTCGAACTGAAAACTCCACAGCTTGCCCTCGCCGCCGATGACGCGGGTGATGATCGTGACGCTCTGACCAAGCGGCGTCGGAGCGAGATGCTTGACCTCAAGCTCCGCGCCCACGGTGCGCTCGTTCTCATCGAGGAATGGATAGAGCGATTCGCGCGCGGTGCGCTCAATGAGCGCGATGAGGCGGGGCGTGCTCAACACGACGGGCATTCCGCCCGTGGCGAAATCAATGACGTGTTCCTGCGCGACGATGAACTTCATCTCGCCGGTCGTGCCGATGCGCGGGCGTGTTTTCATTTTTGTTTAGCCACGGATGAAACACGGATGAAACACGGATGGCAGGCCCGCGCAAATGGATGGTTCCTTTCCCATTCCGTGTTTCATCCGTGTTTCATCCGTGGCTAAGAGTTCACTGGCCAGGCGTGCGACAGCCCACCGTGAGCAGCATATTCGCCCACAGCGCCTGATCCCCTGTTTGGATCGTCAAAACATGGTCGGCGGACTCCACGGCCTTGTAGAAATCCCATTTCATGATCGGCTCGAGCGCCACGCTCATTTCGCAGTCCTGGAGGATTTGCCGGAACTCATTCCACACCGGCGGCTCGCCGAACTTGGCGTACGGATCATCCGCCGGAATCCCCATCGTGTGGACGTGATCAATCGGGATCGCCGACAGCACCGCACGCAACGCTTGCGCGCAAGTGATCACGCCCGGCGTGAGGTTCATGCACACGACCTCGGCGTTTGGCCCCTTCTTCGTCGAGGCGGGATAATTGCCATCGGCGATGAGAATCTTCGCGTGATGCCCGGCGCGAGCGAGCACTTCGTTGATTCGCGGGTGGATGAGTTGATGTTTCAGCATGGTGCGTGGCTCAGCGCGGGAAGAATTTTCGGAAGCTCTCGATGGTCTGGCGCGCAGCGGCTTCGCCATCGGGATGTGGGAGCACTTCAGCGGAGATGTAGCCGTCGTAATTGATGTCCCGCAGCGCCGCCACAATGGGCGGCATATCCAAGTGTCCCCAGCCGACGGCCAGGCGATTCGTGTCCGCGAAATGGATGTGACCCACCTTGTCGCCCGCGATGCGCAGCGCACCGGCGATGTCGCGCTCCTCGATGTTCATGTGAAAGAGGTCGCAGAGCAGCTTCACGTTCTGCGTGTGGAACATGCGGAGGAAGGCCACGGAATCTTCCGCCGTGCTGAACAGGTTCGTCTCGTAGCGGTTGAGAAATTCGTAGAGCACCGGCACGCCGTGCTTGGCCGCGCCTTCACCGAGTTCATTCAACGCGTCCGCGAGCCAGCTCAAGACCTGCTGCCGCGAGACACCGCCCTCCCAGCGCCCCTGCATGGAGCCGACGATGACGGGCGCGCGAAATTCCGCCGCGAGATCGATGAAGCGCGCGATGTATTCCACGGCGCGACGACGCACGCGCGCATCGGGATCGGTCAGGCGCAATTTATGTTTCACCCAGCCCGCGCCGCTGCCGAACGCAGACACGGACAGCTTGTGCTCGGCGAGCACGGCCTGCACCTCGGCCACATTCACGGCGCGCGGATCGCCGAAGAATAATTCTACCGCATCAAAACCTAGCGCGGCGGCGCGCGCGCAACTGGCGGGCAAATCATCCCAGAATACGAAGGGACCCCCGCGCAGCTCCGGCACGAGTGAAATGGTGACTGCGGAACGAATCATGTCGGCACGAAACTAAGGACGCAGGATGCGCAGTTCAAGGAGCCAGACTTTGGAGGAAGCGCCGGCGTCCCGCCCGCCTTGACGACGAGCGCGCAACGGCGGCCGAGACGCCCGCGCTCCGGTCGCCGCAAAGAGAAGCCTTCACTTCCCCGCCGCCGGCGCCTTCCGCACATGCCGCTCCAAATCCCCCGCCCTCAGCTCCACCTTCGCGCCGCCTTCCGGCACTTCCACGCCCGCGCTCCAGAGGATGCCGTTCACCACGAGGCGGCGCTGGTCCGCGAGTTCCCAATTCTTGTGCAGATCGATGCCCGTGAAGCAGAACGCCCGTCCGCCACCCTCGCGCTCGTAAGTCCACGCGATCACTTCATCGCGGCCATGGTGCTTCTTCGCATCCGCCGTGGTGCGCGATTTGTCCGGCACCTGGCCGACGAGCAGCGGCGTGAAACCCGCGTCGCTCGCGAAATGCAAATTGTAGAGCCAGCCGTCGCCCTTCGCGGTGAACGGCCTCACACCGCGCAACACCGGATGCTCGCCCTTCGTTTCCAAACTCATGTCCCAATGCCCCCGACAACCGATGTCCGCCAGCCACACGCCGCCGAGGGCGGCCTTAGCGTTGTCCGCGTGTTCCGCCGGCAAATCCACCGCCTGATGAAACACCGCGAATCCGATGCCGCGCTCCGCCAGTTCACCGAGCTTCTTCTGCCGCGCCTCCTCGATGAGCGGATGCTTGGCACCGCCGTCCGTGAGCACCACGATGGACTTCGCGCCGTCGAAGAGCGCCTCATTCGTCGGCCACGTCTTCGCCAGCACCGGCCAGACGCCGGGCGTTTGCTTGAGCCAGCCAAACATCAGAGCGCAGTCCGCGAAGTATTCGTGCTGCCCCGGCTTGCCGCTCGGTTCGCCAGCAAGCAGCACAATTTTCGTGAGCTTCGGATCGGTGTTGTCGAGTTCGAGCGGTTGGGCGGAAGCGAAATTCCAAAACCCAAAAATCAAAACCCAAACAAGTCCTAAATTCCAAATTCCAAAAGACATCCTGTTCTTCCGGAGGTTCAGGATTGGCGAGGAGACATTCTTTGAAATTTGAGTCATTGGAATTTGTTTGGGTTTTGAAATTTGGGGGGTTTGGAATTTACGCCAGTATCTCCTTCACCACATGCCCGCTCACGTCGGTCAGTCGGAAGGGCCGGCCATCGAAGGTGTAGGTGAGCTTTTCGTGGTCAAGACCAAGCTGGTGGAGAATCGTGGCGTGCAAATCGTGCATGTGGACCTTGTCCTGCACGGCGAGATGGCCGAGTTCGTCGGTGGCTCCGAGCGCGAAGCCGGGTTTCACACCGCCACCCGCGAGCCAGACGGTGAAGCCTCCGGGATTGTGATCACGGCCCGTGCCGTTCTTCTCCGCGTAAGGCGTGCGCCCGAATTCACCACCCCACCAGACGATGGTGTCTTCGAGCAGGCCGCGTTGCTTCAAGTCCGCGAGCAGTCCGGCCACTGGCTTATCCACGGCGCGCGCGTGGTCGGCGTGCTTGGGGAGATTCGAGTGCTGGTCCCACGCGGGGTTCGCGGTGTTGTCGCCGTAATTGATCTGCACGTAGCGCACGCCGGATTCGCAGAGGCGGCGGGCCATCAGGCATTGGCGGCCGAAGCCATCAGTGGCTTTCTCGTTCACGCCATACATCGCGAGCGTCGCAGGCGTTTCCTTCGCGAGATCGAGCACGCCGGGCGCGTTGTTCTGCATGCGCCAGGCGACTTCGTAGGAATTGATCACCGCTTCGAGCTCTGCGTCGCCGGGATTTTTCTTTAACTGTTCGGCGTTCATCTCGCGGAACAGCTCGAACTGCCGGCGGCGCTCGGCGGGCGAGGCGGCGTTGTTGCCGATGTTGCGAATCAAAAGTTCGTGCGCGGGTACGCCAGCCTTGCCGATGGCCGTGCCTTGAAAGACCGGCGGCAGAAAAGCATGGCCGTAATTGCGCGGCCCGCCGTTGCCGGTCGGCGGTGCAACACTCACGAAGCCCGGAAGATTTTCATTCTCCGTGCCGAGGCCGTAGTTAATCCACGAACCCATCGAGGGGCGGATGAACGTGGTCGAACCGCAGTGCAGGAAAAGCGTGGCCGGGCCGTGCGCCACGCCCTCGGTCTGCATGGAGTGGATGAAGCACAAGTCGTCCACATGCTTCGCCATCTCGGGAAAAAGTTCCGACACCCAGCGCCCGGTCTGGCCGTGGCGCTGGAACGACCACGGCGATTTCAGCACGCGCTGCGAGGTTCCTCGCGCGCCGGTGTTCGCGATGTTCCGCGCGTCGTCGAAGCCCATCATCTTGCCGTCGTGCTGCGCCAGCGCGGGCTTGTAATCGAACGTGTCCACCTGGCTCGGCCCGCCCTGCATGAAGATGAAGATGACGCGCTTGGCGCGCGGCTTGAAGTGCGCGGGCTTCGGCGCGAGAGGATTGGTGTTGGCCGCGAACGCGCGTTCCGCCGCCATGCCGGCCAGCGCGAGGTAACCGAAGCCACAGGCCATCGACTTGAGGGCGTGACGCCGGGTGAAGAGGTTCGGATTCATCATGGTCTCAATCAAGTTGTTCGACGTTGGCCTCATCGCGCACCATTCAGTTCACGTAACGGAAGTCCGCCGAAGCCAGGAGCGCGTGAAAGAGATCCGTCCACGCCTCGGTCGTGTTGGTGTTGTCGCGCAGAAGTCTTTTCGCTAGGGCGCTCTCGCCTGAAGTCGGTCCACGGCCCAAGGTCAGGCGATAGGCGCGGGTCACACGGGCGTCGTCGTCCGTGAGTTTCTCCGCAATGAGTCGCTGAGCGGCGAGCTTCGCCTGCTCGCGCACAAACGGATGATTCATCAGGAACAACGCCTGCGGAGCGACGGTGCTGACATTGCGCACACCCACGACCATGCTGGGATCAGCGAAGTCAAAAGCTTCGAAAATCTCCGGCAACGCGTTGCGGAAGGCCGGTGCATAAACGCTGCGGCGCGGCTCAGTGAAATTGAATCCGTAGTCCGAGGATTGGGTGGATTTGAACGACCGCCCGCCACGCTCGCTGCTCAACTGTCCGCTCACCGAGAGCATCGTGTCACGAATGCACTCGGCGTCGAGGCGACGGCGGTTGGCGTGCGAGAAGAGGCGGTTCTCGGGATCAGGGTTTCCCGGGAGCGCCGGCGTCTCGCCGGCCGTGGGCGTTCGAGCCGGCGGGACGCCGGCGCTCCCAAGCGCTGCGCTCAGTTGATACGTCCGCGACAGCATGATCTCGCGCACGAGCTTCTTCACCGACCAACCTTCCGCGATGAATTGCGTCGCCAGATGATCGAGCAGTTCAGGATGCGATGGCGTCTCGCCGGTCGTGCCGAAGTTATCCGTCGTCCGCACGAGTCCCGCGCCGAACAGCCAGTGCCAGGTGCGATTGACCATCACGCGCGCGGTGAGCGGATTCGACGGGCTGGCAATCCAGTCCGCGAACTCGCGCCGGCCGCTCTGCTTCTCCGGCACGATGGGGGGCGTGCGCAGCGTCGCGACTTGCAGAAAACCGCGGGGCGCTTTCGCCCCAAGATTATGAACGCTGCCGCGCACATGGATGAACGCGTCCTCAATCTTCTCCTCCTCGCGCACGGACATGACGAGCGGGCGCTTCGGCCCGGACTCCTGAAGTTTCTTCAGCTTCGCTTCGAGCGACTTCAATTCGGTGGAGACGTTCACGGTGTCGGCTTTCGCCGCCGGCTTTTTCTTCGCGTCCGTCTTGGTGTCTGAAGTGGCTGCGGCAATTTCTACAACCTCCGCCGGTAGAAATTGCACGGCGTCCGCCGTGACGTGTCCCTGCGTGCCCTCGTTCGAGACGAGCGCGTAGCCGAAGCCGTTGCCCTCGAACAGAAACTGCCCGAGCGACACGAAACGCCCGTCAAGCACCGGCGCTTCTCGCTGGTTGACGTGAACCGTCGTCTCGCCGTCCGCGTGAAAGACCGTGACCGGCACATTCGTCGCGCGCGTGGTGTCGTGCTGATAGGCGAAGCGCACTTCGTAGCGGCCCGCCTTCTTCAAATCCGGCTGGAAGGTGAGCGTCTTCTCGCCCTTGCCTTTCAAGTCGTCATGCACATAGCCGTCGCCGATGTAGTGCTTGGAGAACTGCGAATGCTTCCACTCGCCGACCGCCTTGGCCTGCGCGCTGTCCACCACGAGGCCGGGCAAAGCGCTGGCGGCGACGACCGCGGGCTGGAAATCACGCCCCGACTTCGGCTCCGAATTTTTCCCCGCCAGCACCTTCGCGGCGTCCTTCGCGGTCTTGATCTCCTTCTGCAACCTTGCGACCTGCTGCTCGTGCGCGGCGAAAATCTTCTCCTGCTCCGGCTCGACCGGCAGCGGCAATTCCAGCCAGCCGGAGACGTTCGCGTTCGTGACCGTCTTCGTGTTCCGCAGGATGCCGGCCATGGCGTAGTAATCGCGCGTGGGAATAGGGTCGAACTTGTGATCGTGGCAGCGGGCACAGCCGATGGTCTGGGCGAGGAACGCCTTGCCGATGGTGTCGAGCTGCTCGTCCACGATGTCCATGCGGAGCTGCGCCTTGTCCTGCTCTTCGAGGTTGGTGTTGCCGAGCGCGAGGAAGGTGGTGGCAATCATCCGACGGCGTTTCTCGGCAATGCTTTTCGAGTCGAGCAAGTCGCCGGCGATCTGCTCACGGATGAATTGATCGAAAGGCAAATCCTCGTTGAAGGACTCGATCACGTAGTCGCGATAGCGCCATGCCTCCTTGAAAATGAACCCACGCAGCGTGACCGACTCCGCGTAGCGCGCTACATCCAGCCAGTGTCGTCCCCAGCGTTCACCGAACTGCGGCGAAGTCAGCAAACGATCCACAACGCGCGCGAAAGCGTCCGGTGACGGGTCTTTCACGAAGTCATCAATCTGCTCCGGGGTCGGCGGCAGACCGATCAAATCGTAGTAAGCACGGCGCAACAACGTGGCGAGGTCGGAGTCACCCGCCATCTGTAGCCGCGTCTCGTGAGAGCGCGGCTGATCGATCTGTTGAATGGCGGCGCTCTCACGAGACGCCGCTACAGAGTCCAGTTTCGCCAGCACGAAGCGGTCGATGTCGGTGCGCGCCCAGGAAGTATCTTTCGTGGCGGGCGGCGCGGATTTTTTCAGCGGTTGATAGGCCCAGTGATTGGTGGCGGGTGCCTTCTGGTTCGAGACTTGTGATTGGAGATTCGTCCGTGGATCCGGCGCACCCATTTTCACCCACTCGGTCAGCGTGGCGATTTGTGCATCAGGCAGCTTGTTCTTCGGCGGCATCTGCAACTCGGGATCGCTCCAGGAAATGACTTTGATAAGCAGCGACTTCTCCGGCTGACCCGGCACCAGCGCTGCGCCGCTGTCGCCGCCCGCCCGCACCGCCGCCGCGCTGTCGAGCCGCAAGCCGCCCTTCTGCTTCTTCTCACCGTGGCATTCGTAGCAACGCTCCACGAGCACCGGCCGCACGCGCTTCTCAAAAAACTCCACGCCGCCCGGCTCCGCCGCGCCGGGCAGGCGCGCACCGACGAGAGCACAACCTGCCGTGAGCAGCAGCGCGGCTTTTCGTGACCGATGGGACATGGCGGAACATTACCGAGGTTTCGGGCGCACGGAAAAGACTTTGTGCGGGGCCAGCATTCGGAGCGCGCCTCACAGCAGCGTGCTGCCGGTTTGCAACCGGCAGGGGCCAAGACTTTTCCTGATCGCTAGAATCACCACCGTCTTCCGAACTGATCAGGCCCTGCCGGTTGCCAACCGGCAGCACGCTGAACTTCGCTGTGACTTTAACGCCTTCATTCACGTCCAACGCCGCAATGATTATGAAAACTGCTTTCACGCTGCTGCTGGCCGCCGCCAGTCTGGCTCTGCCTCAAGACACCCCAAAACCTGACGCACCGGAAAAGCCGAAGGGCACGCCCGCGCCCGTCGCGGCCAAGCCCGTGCTCACTCAAGACGAACTCGAAGCCAAGTTCATCGCCACCATGAGCAAGGCCACCATGACCGGGCGCTGGTGCCTCATTCAGGACGGCAAGCTCACGCCCGAGCGCGACGAGAAATACACCATCATCGGCGCGAAAAAGATCGAGGGCGACTCGTGGATGATCGGCTCCAAGATGAACTACGGCGGCCAGGAAATTATTATGCCCATTCCGGTGAAAGTGAAATGGGCCGGCGACACGCCGGTCATCACCGTGGACAACCTGAAGATTCCCGGCGGCGGCACCTACTCCGCGCGCGTGTTGGTTTATGAACATACCTACGCCGGCACCTGGAGCGGCGGGGACAAGGTGGGCCTGTTGAGCGGTTTGATCACGAACGAGAAAGAGTGAACGCAAAGCTGGAAAACCCTGAAGGCCCGGAGGGCCGCGAGAAATTAGCCGGTGGCGTGAGCCACCGGAAAGGAGTCGAAAAAGCAGCAGCCCCAGCAGGGGCGAAACACTCTCGTCGGGAAAATTTCCCGTGACGCCCTTGCAGGGCTTGCGCCCTCCTGTTTTTCCGGTGGCTCACGCCACCGGCTAATTTCTGACCGTCCCTCCGGGCCTCAACGCTGCCAAAGTTCAGGGGCGGACAGGGCTGTCCGCCGCTCCGGCTATTTGATCAAGTCGTTCAACTTGAACCCGCCCGATTTCTTCGCGGGCGCGTTCGTGGTGGTGGCATTGGTCTTGGCCGGCTTCTGCAACAAGTTGCCGAGGCCCTGGATCAAATTCCCGACGGCATTTGTGTTTGCCACGTTCGTGCCGCGCGCGTTCGTTGAAGATCCGCCGCCGAGATTGCCGAGGCCTTGCAGTACGCGGCCCGCGTCGCCGCCGAGATAATTTCCCACCGTGCTCGCCAGCAGCCGCGCTGTGGCGATGCTGTCAATTTTCGCCTTCGGCTCGCCCACCGTGCCCGTGACGCTCACGAAGCGCGGCAGCGGCACGAACGCCGCGTCCGCCGGCGTGCCGGCGGGCGTGAAGCGCGCGGCGTCCGCCACGTTGCGGCGCAGCGCGATGTCCACGGGCAGGTTGTTCAACGTGGAGTTCGTGAGCACGTTCTGCATCGTGATCGTGCCGCTCGCGCCGCCGCGCAGCACGGAGCTTTCAAAATTCGCGCCCGGCATCGTGACCGTGCCGTTGGCGAAGGTCATCTGCGCGTCAATCCAGTTCAGCGGCGACTCGGCGATTTGCGGCGAGCGGAGCGCGATGGCGATGGCGGTCAGAACTTCCTTCGCGAGCCGGTATTGGGTGACCTGCACATTCGCATTCGTCAGCGTCAGGCCGATTTGTCCGCCGAGGTTTTTCTTCAGATTCGGCCCGGTCACGCCCGCGCCCTTGAGCTGCACCGAGGTGAAGAGGTCGCCCTTCATCTGCCCGCGCTTTTCTGGCGAGAAGGAATTGACCAGCGGTTCGACCGGCACGCCCGCGAGCTTCACGTTCACGTCGTACTCGTAGCCCGCCACGCCCAGGTTCACGACCGTGGTGAAACTTACCGGCGCACCATTCAACGTGAGCGTGAACGGATTCACGTTCACCCGCGCGCCATCAATGACCGTCTTGGAGACGAGATTGGAAATCGCGACTTCGCGCAGAAAGAATTTCGCGATGCTCATCTCCGCGGTGAATTGCGAGAACGGCAGCGTCATCGGCGCGGGTTCCGTTTCCGGTTTGGTCTCAGACGGCGTCGCAGGTTGGGTGGTCGTCGTTTCCGTCTGCGGCTTTTTGTCCGCGAACAGATCATAATACGGCGTCACATCGAGGCCGTCGGAAGTGATCTTCACATGGCCGGTCCAGGCGTTGGACTTCGTCATGTCCACGCGGCCCGCGACGTTCAGGGAGTTGGGTGCGCGCTCGGTTTTCGTGAGCGCCAGTTGCACCGCTCGCAAGTCCACGACCTGACCCGCCTTCGCCACGTCCGCCGTGATGTCCACGGCCAGCGGGGTGCGCGGCACCTGTCCGCTCGGGTCGTTGACCACGAGATTCGCGACATGGAATTCCGCCTGCACCGCCACTTTGTCCGGGCCGTCCAGCTTCGCCGTGGTCTTCGAGTTGATGTTGATGGACTCCAGCTGCTTGTCGCCCAGCGCCGCCGCGAGGAATGATTTGAGCGCGTGCTGGTTCAAGTCCGTCAGCGAGGCGGTGATCAGGCCGACCTGATTCGTGAGATGATAGCGCCCCGCGACATCGAAGCTCCCGCCCGCCTGCCCGCTCTGCCGCAGCGTTCCGGTCAGCTTCTTGATTTCCAAGTCCTGACCGCGCAACGCCACGTCCACGACGAGCGCAGTCGCAAAACGATCAAACCGATTCGCGTCCATCGTGCCCGTGAGGTCATCAAGATTCACCGTGCCCGCCACGAGCAACTCCTTCCCCGCCTGACGCGAGAGCAGTTTCAAATTCACGCCCGCGCGACCGCTGGTTAGCGCCACGTTCGTGCCGAGGAACGCACGCCAGTCCGGCAGATTGAAGTTCGTGACCAGCAAATCAAACGCCGACTCATCCACCGCGCCGGACGCTTTGCCAAGTTCCAGCCGCATCGGCTTCGCCAGCGTGCCGCGCAGGAACTCCGCGTTGTTCTGCGTGCCATTGAGCGCGAGCGTCTGCACCACCGCTGTCTGGTTCGACTGATCGTAAGTCACCGCGTAGCTGCTGCGCACGTCGAGCGCGGGCGTGGTCTGGCCCTGTTGCGTCACGGAAAAACTGCCGACGAGCAGCGCGCCGTTCACCGCGATCATCCGGCCTTTCTGCGTCAGCTCAATCGTGTTCGTGGAACTGATGGCGGTCTGATTGAAGTCCATCCCGAGCGGCCCGCCCACGATGCTCAGCACCTGGCGATCCACGCCGGACAGCACCACGGCGAGCTTGCCTTCCATCGTCTCGGCATTGAACGGCCCGCTCGCGGTGAGCGCGGCGAGATTCTTGCCGTTCTGCGCCACGCGCACGCTCACATCGTTCAACTGCGTGGGCGTCAGATCCGTGTTCAACACCACACCCATGCCCGCAGCTTGCGCGAACGCGCCTTTGGCCTCCGAGACATCCACCTTCGTTTGACCCTTCACGACTTGCGGTTTCAGTGCGGCGTCGAGTTGCAGATTAAATTTTCCGCCCACGCTCGCGACCAGCACGCCGTTGCTCGCCGAGTTCAGGCCCTGGTTCATGCGAATATTCGCCGCCAGGCCGAGCTGCCCGACCTTGCCGTTGCCGATGTCGTCCGCCGTGATGTTCACGCCGGTCAGTTCCGTGACCTGCTTCGTGCCGTCCTTGCGCTGTTCCGTCATCCGCACCGTGGCGTTGTTGAGCGCGAACTTCTTCAAGTTCAACTGCGGAACTTCCCCGGACTTCTTCTCCTCCGGCTTCGTTTCCTTCGTTCCCTTCTGTGCTGATCCTTTGGTGATCGGGTCGAGGTTGCTTTTGCCATCCGCCGTCGTGACAAGATTCACGACGGGAGATTCGAGCGTCACTTCACTCACGTTGATGTTCCCCTTGATGATGTCCATGAGGCTGTAGCGCAAGCGCACTTCCTGGGCGGTGACCAGCGGCTCGGGGCCGGTGGTCTCAACCTTCAAGCCACGCAACGTCACTGCCGAGAACGGCGAGAGGCTCGCGTCGTCCACCGTCACCTTGGCGTTCATCGCCGTGCTGACGCGCGGCAGGATGACCGACTTGAGCGCCCAACTGCTCGTGCCCACGAAGTACGCGACGACGAGCAGCACGAAGAGCGCGCCCAAGAGAAAACCAATGCGGCGCAACCAACGGCGCGGCGGACGTGATGTGGTCTGTATTTCGTTTGCCATAAAATTTCTTTCCTCCAATCGCGACGCCGAAAATACGGCAAGCCGGATGAATGTCACCCGGAACATGCTGCCAGTTGCAAACTGGCAGCACGTTGCTGGCACTCGAACGTGGACAACAAACTTTCCACGCCCTTAACGTCCGCGCCTCATGCGCGAGGCAGTGGAACTGGACGTGGCGGTCTTCGGCGGCGGCATCGCCGGCCTGTGGCTGCTCCGCCGCCTGCGCGCGCTCGGTTTCCACGCCGCGCTCTTCGAGAAGAATTCCCTCGGCACCGGCCAGACCATCGCCTCGCAGGGCATCATCCACAGCGGCGTGAAATACACCTTCGACGGTGTCAACCGCCCGCAGACCGAGGCGCTGTCCTCCATGCCGAAGATCTGGATGGACTGCATCGCGGGACGCGGCGAGGTGGATTTGCGCGGGACGGAAATCATCGCTGAACATCAACTCATGTTCACCACCGGCGGACTGCTCAACCGCGTCGCCGGCGCGCTGGCCACGAAAGCGCTGCGCAGCGATGTGAACACAGTGGAGCGCGCGAACTGGCCCGCCGTCTTCGACGCTCGCGAGTTCAGCGGAAAGATATACCAGCTCGAAGAACCCGTGCTCGCGACGAAGACGGTGCTGGCCGCGCTGACCAGGCCGGCGGTAGTGGGACAGGCGCCCCCGCCTGTCTCAGTCCAGCAAGCGCCCCCGCTTGCTGAACCTGCGGGCGAGGGCGCCCGCACGACTAAGACAGGCGAGGGCGCCTGTCCCACTTCCTCTGGCGCGTATCAGGCCACGGTGAAATCCATCCGCCGCGATGGCGAGCGCGTGGTGGAAATTGTTTTCAGTGACGCCGCAGAAACCCGCATCGCACCGCGTGCGTGCGTGTTCACCTCGGGCGAAGGCAACGAGTGGTTCGCGGAGCAAATGGGTCTGGAGAAAGCCAAGGTCGCGCAGCGCCGCCCGCTCCGCATGTTTCTCGCGCGCGGGCTGCCGCACTCGTTGTTCGCGCACTGTCTCGTGCCGGAACCGAAACCGCGCATCACGGTCACCACACACCAACTTGATGGCGAGAACGTCTGGTACATCGGCGGCAACATCGCGGAGAAAGCCGTCGGCATGAACGACGCGGAGGCGGTGCGCTGGGCGCATTCTGAGATGACGGATTTGTTCCCGTGGCTCGATTGGAAAAAAGTTTCGTGGGCCATTCACGACGTGGATCGCGCCGAACCGCTTGCGAACAAACTGCTGCCCACCGGCCCCACGCTCACGACCGTCGGCAACGCCGCGCTCGCCTGGCCGACGAAACTCGCGCTCGCGCCTGCGCTCACGCTGCAAGCCCTGCGCTGGCTGGAGCAGCAGGGCGTGACGCCTTCGCACCGCACCACCGCGCTGCCGCTGCCCGCCGCCGAACCAGCGCGCTACCCGTGGGAAGAGGCGCGCGAATGGAGGACGCTGTGACACTGCCGCAACGCCCGCTCGGCTCCACCGGCCTGAACGTCAGCGTGCTCGGACTGGGCACCGTGAAGTTTGGCCGCAACACCCAGATCAAGTATCCGACTTTCGAACTGCCCAGCGACCGCGCGATTGAAGAACTGCTCGATGACGCGCTCGCCCTCGGCATCAACCTGCTCGACACCGCGCCCGCTTATGGACTCGCGGAGGAACGCCTCGGCCAGTTGCTCGGCGCGCGCCGCGAGCAGTTCGTGCTCTCGACCAAGTGCGGCGAGGAGTTTGCCGAGGGCGAGTCCACCTACGATTTCTCCGCCGCCCACACGCGCCGGAGCGTGGAGCGGAGTTTGCGCCGATTGAAAACGGACCGGCTCGACTGCGTGCTGGCGCATTGTCCGCGAAATGATTTCGAGGCGATGAACCATGGCGCGGTGCTGGAAACGCTGGCCGCGCTCAAGCGAGAGGGAAAGATTCGCAGCTTCGGCGCGTCCATCAATTCGCATGAAGGCGGCGCGTTCGCGCTGGAGCACGGAGCCGATGTGCTGATGGTGACTTACGCTGCGGGCGACACCGGCATGGAGCCGTTCATCCGTCGCGCGGCGGAACTAGGCAAAGCCATCGTGATCAAGAAGGGACTTGGCTCAGGTCAACTCGTTGGGGGCGGTGTGCCGCGCAGTCTGGAGGAAAATTTCCGCCCCATCTTCAGCGTGCCCGGCGTGACCAGCCTCATCATCGGCACCATCAACCGCGAACACTTGCGCGAGAACGTGAATGCGGTGGCCGCCGTGACGGGAGCCTGCTGAAACGGTTCCGGCTCAGATGTCCGAAGCGCGGCCCGTCGAATCTCCCAACCGCTCCACGCCGGTCGCGCCCATGCGGTCGGCCATGCTCAGAAGCATGTTGCTCATGGGAATGTCGCCCGCCTTCGTGAAGCGCCCTGGCGTGAGCGCGCCGCCGCCGCCGCCCGCGAGAATCACCGGCAGGTTCACATGCGTGTGGCGATTCGCATCCGAGTGGCCGCTGCCATAGACAATCATCGAGTTATCCAGCAACGACTTTCCATCCACGTCCTTCGTCGCCTCCATCTTCTCGATGAACTTCGCGAACTGTTTCATGTACCACAGGTCGATGTCCGCCACCTTGTCGATCATCTCCTGCTTGCCCTGATGATGAGTGAGGTAGTGATGGCCTTCCGGAATCTCCAGTTCGGGGAAGGTGCGATTGCTCCCCTCGTTCGCGAGCAGGAACGTGCTGATACGCGTCGTGTCCGTCTGGAAGGCCAGCACCATCAGGTCGAACATCACCTGGATATAATCATCGTAGCGCGTCGGGATGCCGGCGGGCGTGTCCTGTGCCGGGTCAGCGGGAGCGCCGAAGCGCTCGGACTTTTCGATGCGCGTCTCGATGTCGCGCACGCTGGTCAGATACTCCTCCAGCTTGTCCTTGTCCCGCGCGGTCATGTTGCGTTGCAGCGAGCGCGCGTCATCCAAAACAAAATCCAAAATCGAACGCTGCTGTTGCTGGCGCAACGCGAGACTCTTCCCCCGCTCACCACGCGCGCCCGCGCCGAACATGCGCTCGAAGAGCAAGCGCGGATTCGGCTCCGGCGCGACCGGCTGCGTCGGCGAACGCCAGGCGAGATTGTACTGGTAGGCGCAGGAGTAGCCCGAGTCGCAGTTGCCCGACTTCCGCACCGCGTCCGTCGTGAGTTCGAGCGAAGGAAAGCGCGTGAGATGCCCAATCTGATTCGCCACCACCTGATCAATGGAAATGCCCGCGTGAATGTCTGAGCCAGCCGTCTTCTTCACGCGCACGCCGGTCAGGAACGTGCCGCTCGCCCGCGCGTGGTCGCCCGCGCCGTCCGGGCCGGGCGTGGCGTTGACGTGATCCAGTCCGCCGAAGACCTGCAACTGATGCTTCACCTTCGCCAGCGGCTCCATCGTGCGCGCGAGTTGAAAATCTTTTCCCGCGCCGCCCGGCCACCAGTTCTTCTGAATCGCGCCGTTCGGAAAATAGACGAACGCCATCCGCAACGGCGCACCACTCGCCGTCGTGGCGAGTTGGGCGGCTTTCGCCTCCGCCGCGAGCGCGGCCAATGGCCGCACCGATTCAAACGCCGGCAGCGCGAGGCAGGCGCCGAGGCCGCGCAGGAAATGGCGGCGGTTGAGGCTGATCCCGCGACGGCGGGATTCAGCAGCAAGGTTCCGATTCGTTTTCATGACTTTACTTCGACTCTTTGTTCGACTGGCTTCACGGGATGGACGTTCAAGGGCGGGTTCGCGTTTCGATTATTTCCACGAAGAATGGGCGGCGGTGTTCCTTCACGAGCAGACGAAGCGCGCAGGACATTTGAGGCGCAGCGCTTACCAGAGAACGTCCACACCGTAGCCGCGAAACTGTGGATCGCACGTCACCACGGTGAAACCTCCAGCCTTCGCCTGAGCCACGAGCAAACGGTCGAACGGATCGCGGTGATGCAGCGGCAACGCCAGCAACTCTCGATAATGTCGAAAGTCCGGCGCGAGTTCATGAAAACCATTCGAGCGCAATACACCGGGAAAGAAATCCTCGTAGGGGATGGTGAGCTTGAGCTTGCCGAGACTCATCTTGATCGCCACTTCCCACGCCGTCGCATGGCTGACGAACTTCTCATTGGCCGCGTCCTCAATCGCCGCCCGCGCCGCGGTGCTCAACGACGCGTGGCCTTCGCAAAACCAGAGCAGCGCCTGGGTGTCGAGCAGCAGCCTCATTCCATGTACTCTTTGAAATCATCCAGCGGCGCGTTGAAGTCCGGGGCCATCCAGATTTTTCCGGCCAGGGAACCGAAGCGCGGGCGCGGCGCGGGCGTGGCGACGGCTTCGAGCGTGGCCGTGACCTTCACCTTGCTGTGGCGCAACTCCTCCGGCAGCGGCAGGTGCAGGCTTCCGTCCGGGTGCGCTTCAAAGACATCCGAAATGGTGCTCATGCCGCGACGGTAAAGGCGGAGCGGCTTTCCGGTCAACCTGTCCGGGAGTCGAAGTCTCAGCTTCTACTTCGTTCGCCGAATTTGGTGCCTCACGTCGTTGAGCTGAGCGGCTGCGACCCTGACCAGAGGACGAAAGGACTCTTCAACTTGCGCTGCTTCCGATGCGCGCCCCAACAGGCGCGCGCGAGTTTCGATTTTTTCCATGACGGCGCGGCATGGTGGGCGGGAACGTCAAAATGATCCGCGCGTGTTTCCCGGTCTCCCGGATCGTAATTCATTCGGCTGACTGTCACGGGCGCGGAAGTTGTAGCTTCTTTGTAGAAACCACACGGCAAAAGATTCTCCAACTCCTTAGGAGTGGCATCGTCCGCATCCGTTTCCCCGAAGATGCCGCCCCGACGGGGCTGGGAATTTATTTCAGGGGTTTCGGTTGCTACAAAGATGTCGCGCCTATGGCGCTTGGTCTCCCCGGCGGGCCCGCGCCGGCCCAGCCCGAAGGGCCGTCATTCG
>JBBQYK010000014.1:0-26660 GCA_038208765.1 Verrucomicrobiota bacterium | reverse complement strand
TTCCTCGCGCCGTTTTACCCGGTGCTCAAGCCGTTGTTGAAGGCTCCGGCCCGCGAATGGATCGAAGGCTACCAGGCACGTCGCACGCCGAATAACTTTCTCTTCGCGAATTGCCGGCGTCCGCTGAAGTTTCCGCCCGCGTCCGTGGACCATATCATCATCTCGCATTTTCTGGAGCACCTGCACCTCGATGACGCCATCGCGGTTGTGAAGAATTATTTCACCATCCTCAAGCCCGGCGGCACGCTGCACATCATCGTGCCGGATGTGGGATTGAAGGCGCGCCAATACGTGGACAAAATGGGCGACCCGGCGGCGGCGGATGAGTTCGTGGCGTGGCTGAACTTCGAGAAACGCCACATGCCGCACCTCACCGTGCGGCTGCTGCGGGCCACGAGCTGGTTCGACATGGAGCACTGCTGGCTCTACGACCACAGCTCGTTGGGCCGGGTGGTGCAGGAGATTGGTTTCAAAATTCTGGAGCAGAACGATTCACCGAGCGCCGCCTTCCGGCGGGACGATGCTTGTCAGGTGAACATTCTGATGCAAAAACCCGCCGTGTGAACTTACCATTGCCGCGCATGGGCCAAGTCAACACCCGCATCAAAGTCTCCAACTGGTTCGACCTCGAAAAGGTCGCGCTGGGCGAGCGCACCGAGCCGGCGCGCTCGGTCGAGACCGATGCGTGGGTGGACACGGGCGCGGTGCGGTTTTATCTCCAGGCCTCCATCGTGAAGCAGCTTGGCCTGCGGGCGATTAACAAAATCACGTCGCGCACGATGGCGAACGTAAGCGTCGAGCGGACGGTTTATTCGCCGGTGGATTTGCAGATTCAGGGACGCTCGGGGACGTTCGAGGTCGTCGAAGTGCCCGATTCGTTGCCGAACATCGTCGGGCAAATTCCGCTGGAGCAGCTCGACTGGGTCGTGGACCCGGCCCGCCGTCGTTTGATTCCGAACCCGGAGCACAAGCACGGCGAACTCTGCGACGACTTTTGAAATTCCCAAACACCCTTTTTAACTGAACTCATGGACAAAGAACGAAAACTCATCATCGCCGGCAACTGGAAGATGAACAAAACCGTAGCCGAGGCGCTCGACCTGCTGAAAGGTCTGGCCCTCGATCTCGCGGCGGTCAAGGAAGTGGACATCGTGGTCTGCCCGCCCTTCACCGCGCTCTCCGAAGTCTCGAAGGCCATTCTCTCGACGCGCAACATTGCTCTCGGCGCGCAGAACATGAGCGAGAACAACATGGGCGCCTACACCGGCGAGATCGCGGCCCAGATGCTCAAGGAATTCTCCGTGCGTTACGTCATCCTCGGGCATTCCGAGCGCCGCCAGTATCAGGCGGAGTCGGACGAATTGATCGCGAAGAAGGCGCGCGCTGCGCACGCCGCCTCGCTCAAGCCCATTGTCTGCGTCGGCGAAACGCTCACCGAACGCGAAGCCGGTCGGATGGAAAAAGTTTTGGAAACGCAGGTGCGCGGCAGCCTCGAAGGCTTGACCAAGGAACAGATGATGGAAACCGTCGTGGCCTACGAGCCGGTCTGGGCCATCGGCACGGGCAAGACCGCCACGGCCCAGCAGGCGCAGGACGCCCACGCCTTCATCCGCGCGCAACTGGCGAAAAACTTTGACGAAGCCGTTGCCCGCAAGGTGCGGATTCAATACGGTGGCAGCGTCAAGCCGGCCAACGCCCGCGAGCTGATGTCCCTCCCCGACGTGGATGGCGCGCTCGTCGGCGGCGCGGCCTTGGAAGTCCGCTCGTTTGCGGACATCGTGAAGAACTCGATTTAAGAAAACGATTTAGGAAAAATATGCTGACGTTAAGTATCTATCTGTTGACCGCGATCATGGTGATCGACTGTCTGTTCCTCGTGCTGCTCGTGCTCGTGCAATTGCCGAAGAAAGAGGCCGGCATGGGCCAGGCGTTTGGTGGCGCGGCCACGGACGCGCTCCTCGGCGCTGGCTCCGGCAACGTGCTCACCAAGATCACAAGATGGTCGGCGGGCATTTTCTTCGCCCTCGCGATTCTGCTCACCGTGCTTGGCAACGTGCAGAACACCAGCGGTGGCGGCGGCTCGACCTTGCAGAAGAATTTGAGCAAGAACCAGTCGCCCTCCGCGCTGCCCGCGGGGCCGACCAACGATGCGGCTGCCCCCGCCGGCTCTATGATTAAATTGAACTTGCCCGGCACGACCAACGCCGCGACGACCAACAAGTAATCCGGCGGCTATGATCAGTTTCGCGAGCGCCCTCTTTCGCTGGAAGAGGGCGCTTCGCTTTTTTCGTAGTGGGGCAAGCGTCTGGCCTGCCACCCGTCCACTGGCCGTCCCGGCTGGTGTTTTTTCCGACAGCCGAGACGGCTGTCGGACTATGGCAGGCGTGACGCCTGCCCCACTAACCTTCCTGCTGCTCCTCCTTCTCCTCACCGGTTGCATGAGGAACGAGCCGCCCGCCGACCTTCGCATCCTCAACGGCGCGGAACCCGAATCACTCGACCCCGCCATCGTCACCGGCCAGCCTGATGGCCGTGTCGTGTTCTGCCTCTTTGAAGGACTCACCCGGCTCGACCCGGAAAAAGCCACGCCCATGCCCGCGCTCGCGGAACGCTGGGACATTTCGCCGGATGGAAAAATTTACACCTTCTACCTGCGCACCAATCTCGCGTGGTCCACCGGCGAACCGATCACGGCGGACGACCTCGTTTATTCCTGGCGGCGCGTGGTCAATCCCGACACCGCCGCCGATTACGCCGGCCAGTTGTTCTTCGTGAAGAACGCGGAAGCGATCACCGCCGGTAAAATCAAAGACCTCACGCAACTCGGCGTGCAGGCCGTGGACCGCCAGACCGTGCGCGTGGAACTCATCGGGCCGACGCCGTTCTTCCTCGACCTCTGCGCCTTCCGCACGCTGGCGGTGGTGCCGCGCCATTGGATTGAGAAGCATGGCGACCACTGGATCACCGCGCAGCCGCTGCCGACCAGCGGGCCTTACACATTGGATTTCTGGCGCATCGGCGAGAAGATTCGCGTGCGCCGCAACGCGCGCTACTGGGACGCCGCCAACGTGCGCAACGAGATCGTGGACTTCATCCCGCTCGACCGCGCCGCCACCGCGATGAACCTCTATGACACCGGCCAGGCCGACATCATCTGGGATAAGAACCTCATCCCGACTGAATTGATGGACGTATTGAAAACGCGGAAGGACTGCCATGTGTTCAGCTACCTCGGCAACTCGTTCGTCCGCTTCAACACCACGCGCAAGCCGTTCAACGATGTGCGCGTGCGCCAGGCCCTCGCGCTCTGCGTGGACAAGCGCCGCATCGTCGAGCGCATCACGCGCGCGGGCGAGCTGCCCGCCGAAACGCTCGTGCCCCCCGGCACGGCGAACTACACCGCGCCCGCTGGATTGGGCTACGATCCCGAGCGTGCGCGCAAGCTGCTGGCCGATGCCGGATTTCCGGGCGGAAAAGGTTTTCCCACCTTTCACTACCTGTTCAACACCAGCGAACTGAACAAGCAGATCGCCGTTGAGTTGCAGTCCATGTGGAAGAAGGAACTCGGCATCACCATGGAACTCCGCCAGACCGAGTGGAAGGTGTATCTCTCCGCGCAGAGCCAGCTCGATTACGACATCAGCCGCAGCAGTTGGATTGGCGATTACAACGATCCCAACACGTTCCTCGACATGTTCATGAGCGAGAACGGCAACAACCGCACCGGCTGGAAGAATGCCCGCTACGATGAATTGATGCGGAAGGGCAACAACGAGATCGACCGGACGCTCCGTGCGAAAACGCTGGCCGAGGCGGAGAAGATTTTGATCAGTGACGAGATGCCGATCATCCCGGTTTATTTCTACATGGGCGTGAACTTCTTCGACCCCGACAAAATCGGCGGGGTGTACAACAACATTCTCGACGAGCACCCGATCTGGGCGATCTACCGGAAGGATGCGCCGGTGCGGGCGCAGGCGAAGAAGGAGGGGGAGTGAGGATGGAACGCGATACACAGTCCGTGGGCGGTGGAAAACCAATGAACCCAAAAATTTCCCACAGATTCAGAGCGACCACGAACGGGGAAAAAATCCGTGGCCGCCCTGAATCTGCGGGAAAGTTCATGGAGTGCGAGGAGCAGCGGACAGCCATGTCCGCAGTCAGTGGGCATGATTGTGTCGGAATGATTTCTAACCGTGCAATCACGGCGGACATGGCTGTCCGCCGCTCCGCCTCTTGGAGCTTGGTGTTTGGAATTTGTTTGGGATTTGGGATTTGGGATTTGGAGTTTCACCCCTCATGTATTTCCTAAGACGCATCCTCACCTTCATCCCGCTGCTGCTCGTCATCACATTCACCGCGTTCGTGCTGGCGCGTTCGATGCCCGGCAGTCCGTTCGACAAGGAACGCGCGCCGGCCTCGCCCGAGATCGAGCGCGCGCTCAAGGCCAAGTATCACCTCGACGAACCGCTGGTGAAACAATACCTGCGCTACCTCGGCTTCGGCTGGGAGCGCGACGCCGATGGAAACATGAAATGGTTCCAGGGCGGCCTCCTGCGCGGCGACTTCGGCCTCTCGACCAAGTATCGCAACCACACGGTCAACGACATCATCAAGCAGGCGCTGCCGGTCTCGCTGACGCTCGGGTTGCTGGCCTTTCTTTTCGCGCAGGGCGTGGGCATTCCGCTTGGTTTCTACACGGCGGTAAAGCGCGGCCAGTGGGGCGATCATCTCGGCAGTTTCTTCGCGCTGCTCGCGTTCTGCATTCCAGGACTTGTCATCGGTCCGATGCTGATCGTGGTGTTCGCCATCAAGTGGCGATTGTTTCCCGCCGGGCTTTGGGAAAGTCCGCTCCACGCCATCCTGCCGTCCATCGCGCTCGGCCTGTATTTCTCCGGACGCGTCTCGCGGCTGATGCGCGAGGGCATGACCACGGTGTTGCACGAAGGCTTCATCACCACCGCGCGCGCCAAGGGTTTGAGCGAGGCGCAGGTGCTGTTCAAACACGGCTTCCGCCTCGCGGTGCTGCCCGTCGTTTCCTACTCCGGCCCGCTGCTCGCCGACATGCTCACCGGATCGTTCGTGGTCGAAACGATTTTCCGCGTGCCGGGCATCGGCCCGTTCCTCGTGAACAGTCTCCAGAACCGCGACGCGCTTATGGTCGTGGGGCTGGTGCTGCTCTACGCCATGCTGCTGCTGGTGCTGAATCTCCTCGTGGACCTGAGCTACAGCCTGCTCGACAAACGCGTGCGGTATGAGTGAAGCGTCAACCACCATAACTCAGCAGCACCTCACGCCGAACCAGCGCGCGTGGCGGCGCTTCAAGCGGCACAAGCCCGCCGTGATCAGCGGCTGGTTCCTCATCGCGCTCATGCTGCTCGTCGTGCTCTGGCCGTGGATTGCGCCCTACGCGTACGAAACGGTTTCTGACCTGCAATTCCAGCCGCCCAGCGGCCAACATTGGTTCGGCACGGATGTTCACGGACGCGATTTGCTCACGCGCATGTTCTTCGGCGCACGCATCTCGCTGCTTGTCGGCGTCGTCGGTTCCGTCGTGGCGCTGGTCATCGGCGTGACGTGGGGCGCGGTCGCGGGCTACATCGGCGGACGCTGGGACAGCCTCTTGATGCGCGTGGTGGACATCCTCTATTCGCTGCCCTCCATCCTCTTCGTCATCGTGATGGTCGCGGCGTTCGATAAACACCTGCGCACCTGGCTCACGATGCACTTCGGCACCACCGCCGGGATTTACGCGCCCATGATTTTTCTCTTCATCGGGTTGGGCGCCGTCTCGTGGCTCACGATGGCGCGCATCGTGCGCGGGCAGGTGCTGTCGCTGCGCGGACGGCAATTTGTGGACGCGAGCCGCAGTCTCGGTGCGAGCCACACGCGGATTTTGTGGAGCCACATTCTCCCGAACATTTACGGCATCGTGATTGTTTATCTCACGCTCACCGTGCCGGCGATCATCCTCTACGAATCGTTTCTCAGCTTCCTCGGCCTCGGCATCCAGCCGCCGATGGCGAGTTGGGGCACGCTCATCTCGGAAGGCGCGGGCCAGATCAATCCCGTGCGCATCTACTGGTGGCTGCTGCTCTATCCGTGCCTGATGCTCATCAGCACGCTGCTCGCGCTGAACTTCCTCGGCGACGGTTTGCGCGACGCTTACGACCCGCGCGGGGATCGGGCGTAGGACAGGCTTCCAGCCTGTCTCAACCATCTGAAAACTATTCCAACAACAACTTCTTCTCTGCCACAACGCTTCGCTCCCAACGAGATGCGGTCGGGGATATTGGTGAAGACAGGCTGGAAGCCTGTCCTACGGTTTTGCTCTCAACATGTCTGACTCATCATTGAAAACAGTCATCATCCACACCGACGGCGGCTGCGAAGGAAATCCCGGGCCGGGCGGCTGGGCGGCGGTGTTGCGTTGCGGCGAACAGATGCGCGAAGTCAGCGGCTGCGAACCAGCCACCACGAACAACCGCATGGAACTCCAAGCCGCCATCGGCGCGCTCGCCACGCTCAAGGATCCTTGTGCGGTCACGCTCCACACCGATTCCTCCTATCTGCGCAACGGCATCACGCAATGGCTCAAGGGTTGGAAGCGCAACGGCTGGCGCACCTCCACGCGCGAGCCGGTGAAGAACGACGACCTCTGGAAACAACTCGACGCCGCCACCGCGCCCCATCGCATCGAATGGCGCTGGCTGAAGGGCCACGCCGGTCACGCCGACAACGAACGCTGCGATCAACTCGCTGCCGTCGAAATGGCCAAGCTCCGCCAGACTCACACCCGTGCCCAGCTCGCCGCGCTGCGGGATCAGTTCGTGAGTGCGCGCGAGCCGAAGCCCGCGCAGACCTCGCTGTTTTGAACGGACTTCACCGCGCGGCGTGAAATCCCCAACGATGGATGGCATCCTGATAAACCCAGTCACTGAATCCGGTGCACTCCGTACGTAGCCGCTGCATCCATGCTTCGTTCTCATCTTCGTAGGTTCTGCTGGCGGTGAAATTTTTTCTTCGGGTTTGGTGGTACCATTCTTGAAATGCCTCCGCTGCCTTGTATGCCAAGTTTTGAAGACTGCGCACTTTGTGCTGAGCTGCGGCAAAATCTTCTGGTTCTCGACCGGCCCGCGCTGCTTGTTCGAGATGCACACCAGCGTAAAAACCGATTTGCCAGGATGGTTTATATTGGGCGACACCGGCGAGACAGGCTTCAGCATCCAAGAAATCTTGTTGAGACCAAGGGATCGGCTTGGCACGAAGCATTTGCAAATCCTCGAAGTAGGCAGGGGCTGCGTCCACAATTCGCTGCAAATATTCTTGCGACAAGTCGTGTTGAATCTCGGCGACCAAGGAGTCAGGAAATATCGTTCGCCACTCAGGCAGCGTCTTGCGTTTGTCTAGCCAACAGGCCGGGTGATTTGGCTCTTGGTAAACCCCATCGCGTACGCACGCATCGAAAGTCGCCGACTTGTAATTGAAAAACGGCGCGCACAGGCGTGCCTGAAGGATCCGGTCGGGTTCGTCGATGCGCAGGACCATCCAACCCTCCAATTGCGGCGTCTGCGGGTAGTCGCGTTTGAATTCAAACCCAACTAACGCTGCAAAGGCGGACTCATTGTCATCGAACTTTAGCGTGTAGGGCTGTGGCTCGTGCGGCGCGCTCATGGCCTGGGAGCTTGGCAAATGGCTAATCGGGTGGCAAGGGACTGCCTCCCGTCAGTTCACAACTTTGAACCGTCCTGGATCGCCGTTTCGTAGCAGCAACCTTTGACACGGTGAGCCTTGCTCCGCTCAGTGCCCCTTCGCCTCGGGCTTGAAGGTCAGGCGATCAACCCACGCCAGCGCGATGGCCGAGGCCACGAAAGTGACGTGAATGATGACCTGCCAGAAGATGGAATAGTTCGTATTCATCGCCGCCAGTTCGGACGCGTCCTTTGAGATGTTGCCGGCGGTGATGAACGTCTTGAGCAGGTGGATGGAGGAGATGCCGATGAGCGCCGTGGCCAGCTTCACCTTCAGCACACCCGCGTTGACGTGCGACAGCCATTCCGGTTGATCCGGATGCCCCTTCAAATTCAACCGCGAGACGAACGTCTCGTAGCCGCCCACGATGACCATGATGAGCAGGTTCGCGATCATCACCACGTCGATCAGCCCCAGCACGATGAGCATGATGGCCTGCTCGGAACCGACCCCCGAGGGAACCATGCCCTCCGGCAGCGTGCCGCCCAGCAGCCCGAAATCAATCAGGTGCCAGAGTTCGAGGAAGAAGCGATAAACATAAACCGCCTGCGTCACGATGAGGCCGAAGTAGAGCGGCGCCTGCAACCAGCGGCTCAGGAAAATGAAACTGGAAAGCGTGGCCTTGGACTGCGGGCGGTTGGAATGGGGCGTCTCGTTCATCGTCGGGCGCTACTTCAAACGGTGGCGCGGGCGCGGTCAACTTTTTAGCGGCGCGCTCCGGGCTGGGTTCTTCAATGAGGGGTGAGTCCGAAAATCCGGTCGGTGACGGCGAGCAACGGCCGGCTGATCTCCGGCGGCAACGGTTGGGGCAGGCGAGCATTCTTCGGCACGGCGCGAAGCAGGGCTTGAAAGGCGCGGGCGCGGCAACGCGTTAACCGCCGAGGCGGGCTGTGACTTTCATCCAGTCCCGCATGATGGAGGGCTGATTCTCCGCTTCGCTCCCGGGAACGTTTCTGCTACCCACTCCGGCCAGTGTCGGATCCCGGAACGAAGAACGTGAACATCCTCGGCATCTCCGCGTACTACCACGACAGCGCGGCGTGCCTGGTGCGCGACGGCGTGATCATCGCCGCCGCGCAGGAGGAGCGGTTCACGCGCAAAAAGCATGACGAACGGTATCCGCAGAATGCGATCGATTACTGCCTGCGCGAGGGCGGCCTCACGAAGGAGCAACTGGATTACGTCGCGTTTTACGAGAAGCCGTTCGTGAAGTTCGATCGCATCCTGCACACCTATCTGGCCTGCGCGCCGTCCGGCCTGCGCTCGTTCCTGAAAGCCATCCCGGTCTGGATCAAAGAAAAAATCTGGATGAAGGCGGAGTTGCAGAAGGAGTTGAACTTCAGCGGCCCGATGATTTTTCCCGAGCACCATGAATCGCACGCGGCCTCGGCGTTTTATCCGTCGCCGTTTCAGGAGGCCGCGTTTCTGACCGTCGATGGTGTGGGCGAATGGACGACGACGAGCTGGGGCACCGGACGCGATGGGCATCTGCAGATCGCGGGAGAACTGCACTTCCCGCACTCGCTCGGGTTGCTCTACAGCGCGTTCACCTACTTCACCGGCTTCCGCGTGAATTCTGGCGAATACAAACTCATGGGCCTCGCGCCGTACGGTGAGCCGAAATACGTGGACGTGATTCTGCGCGAGTTGATTGACCTGAAGGAGGACGGCTCCTTCCGGTTGAACATGAAGTATTTCAACTACGCCGTCGGGCTTACGATGACGAACGCGAAGTTCGCCGCGCTCTTCGGCCGCGAGGCGCGCAGGCCCGAGTCGAAGCTCACGCAGCTCGACATGGACCTCGCACGCTCGATTCAGGATGTGACCGAGGAAATCATGTATCGCATGGCCAAGCATGTGCGGAAGGAGACCGGGATGAAGAACCTGTGCCTCGCCGGTGGCGTGGCACTGAACTGCGTGGCCAACGGAAAAATTCTGCGCGAAGGAATTTTTGATCGCATTTGGATTCAGCCAGCGGCGGGCGACGCGGGCGGCGCACTCGGTGCGGCGTTGTTCACCTGGCACGAGTATCTCGGCAACGGGCGCAAGGCGCACGGCGTGAAGGATTCGCAGCGCGGCTCGTATCTCGGACCGGAGTTTCAGCGCGATGACATCCGCAAATTCTTCCAGTCGCAGAACACGCCGTTCGTGGAACTCAATGACGACGAAATCCCCGACCGCATCGCCGACCTGATCGCGAGTGACAAGGTGATCGGCTGGTTCCAAGGCCGCATGGAGTTCGGCCCGCGCGCGCTCGGCGGGCGCTCCATCATCGGTGATGCGCGTTCGGCGAAGATGCAGGAGACGATGAACTTAAAGATCAAGTTCCGCGAAAGCTTCCGCCCCTTCGCGCCGTCAGTGCTGCGCGAGCGCGTGAGCGAGTGGTTCGATTTGCACGAGGAAAGCCCCTACATGCTGCTCGTCGCGCCCGTGGCGAAAAAGCACACGCGCGCACTGACGGCGGAGGAGAACAAGAAGTTCGGGTTGGAAAAATTACTCACGCTGCGCTCGACGATTCCCGCCGTGACGCATGTGGATTATTCCGCGCGCGTGCAGACGGTGACCGAGGATTGGAACCCGCTCTACTACCGGACGATCAAACGCTTCGAGGAAAAGCACGGCTGCCCCGTCATCATCAACACGTCGTTCAATGTGCGCGGTGAACCCATCGTTGGCTCACCCGAAGATGCTTACCGCTGCTTCATGCGCACGAACATGGACTACCTCATCGTGGGAAATTTTCTGCTGGAGAAGAAAGACCAGAAGCCGCTCGACAAGGACATCGACTGGCTGAAGGAATTCGAACTCGATTGACCGATGCTGCGCGAAGACATCAAAGCCTTGAAACAAGCGACACCCCGCGACTTGCGGAAGTTCGGGGTGGTGGTCGGCGGCGTGTTCCTGCTGCTGGCGTTGTTCTTCTGGATGCCGAAGTGGCACAAGGTCTGGTTTTGGTGGTTCATCGTGGCGGGTGCGCCGCTGGTTCTGCTCGGCGCGATTCTGCCGCGCAGCCTGAAATGGATTTACGTCGGCTGGATGGCGCTGGCGATGGTTCTCGGGACCATCGTTTCCACGATTCTGCTCACGCTGATTTTCATCCTGATGGTCACGCCTCTGGGCTGGCTGGCGCGGCTCGCGGGCCGGGATTTCTTGAGCCGCAAACCGGCGTGCGCGGCGCGGAGCCACTGGATCATCCGGGACATTGCCGCGCCCAAACCCAAGCAGGCCCACGAGCGGCAGTTCTGAGCCGGGGGTGGCCGGTCAAAAAACTTTACTTGGGCGGGGACGGTCTTCAGCTTAGGCGCGAGGAACATGAAACGGGTCCGGCACGGCACCCAGCAACGGAGCATCCTTTGATCTTGAGAGCGCCCAGAACATGAATCGCGAAGCCATCGACACCTGGCTGGGCCGCACGATCCTCGTACTGGTACTGGGCGCGCTGATCTTCGGACCGCTGGCGCTCGGAGCGGTGCGCCCGACGGAGTTCGTGGTTTTGCAGTGGCTCCTGCTCGGCGCGCTGGTCGTGTGGGTGTTCCGTCTGTGGCTGGCTCCGGCGTATCGTTTTTTGCTGCCGCCTACGGCCTGGGCGGTGCTGCCCTTTTTGATTTACGCGGTCTGGCGCTACCGCGCGGCGGACGTGGAGTATCTGGCCCGGCAGGAGTTCATTCTGGTGCTGCTGGCGGCGATGGTTTTTTTGCTTCTGCTCAATAATCTGCATGGGCAATCGGAGTTAAGAGTTTTGGCCGCCGGATTGGTAGCGCTGGGAACGGGCGTGGCGATGTATGGGATTTACCAATGGCTGACCGGTTCGACGCACGTCTGGCATTTCGAGCGTCCGGGCGATGAAGGACGCGGTTCTGGCACTTACATTTCGCCCAACCATCTGGCCGGGCTGCTCGAGATGATCTGTCCGCTGGCCCTGACTTTCACCTTGCTCAAGGGTTTCGGCCCGGTCCCGCGCATACTTTTTGCCTACGCGTCTTTTGTCATGTTGGTCGGCATTGCGGCGACCGGTTCGCGGGGCGGGTGGCTGTCCACCGGCCTCGCGATGCTGGTCATGGCGCTGGTGTTGATCCGGGGGAAAAAACACATCTGGACCGTGGTAGTGCTGGTGCTCCTCGTCGGTGGAACGGGCAAGTGGCTCTACTCTCGAGCGCTGGAAAAAAGGGTTTACCTCAATCCCTCCACGGAACAGCACGACGACATTCGTTTGCGCATCTGGGATTCGGCGCAACGCATGTGGCGGGACCACCCGTGGACGGGAGTGGGGCCGAACCATTTCGATTACCGCTACCGGGCCTACCGGATTCCGAACTGGGAAGTGCAACCGCGCCCGGGCCACGCGCACAATGACTACTGGAACACGCTGGTGGACTGGGGCGCGATTGGCCTGGGATTGATCCTGCTGCCGTTCCTCACAGCTGGCGTCGGGCTGGTGTTCTCGTGGAAGTATTTGCAGCGCTCGGGTGAAATCACGGGCAGCCGCATTTCGATGGTGCTGGGCTGCTTCATCGGCCTGCTGGCGCTGCTGATCCATTCCTTTTTCGATTTCAACATGCACATCCCGGCCAATGCGCTGCTGGCGGCCGCGTGGCTGGCCATCCTCACCACGCACTGGCGGTTCGCCACGCAACGCTTCTGGGTGACGGCACGGTGGCCGCTGCGCGCGGTGGGTACGTTGCTCCTGGTGGGAACGGTGGTTTACCTCGCGCCCATCACTTGGCGGCAGACGGGCGAGGCGCTGGCCCTGCACCAAGCGGATCGGCTCCGCCTGACTTCGCCGGAGCGAATGGCGGCCCTGAAAAAAGCCTTCACCGCCGAGCCGATGAATTTCGAAACGGCCGACGCCATCGGCGAGGAGTTGCGCATGCGGGCTTCCACGGGCGGCGATGATCATTTGAAGCTGGCGGCGGAAGCAGTGGAATGGTTCCAGCGCGCGATCGCTTTGAACCCGTGGGATTCGCAGCCCGAGCTGCGGGTCGGACAGGCGCTGGACTGGCTGGGCCGTCACGACGAGGCGGAAGCGCATTTCAAACGCGCGTTGCAGATCGATCCGAATCACTGGAAGACCCGCGGCATGATGGGCTGGCATTATTATCAGATCGATAATTTCACCGAGACCAAGCGCTGGATGGAAAAGTCGCTGGAGTTGGAAGGCACCTTCAACGACCTGGCCTCGACCTATCTGGAACTCGCCAAAAAAGCCCTGGCCGGCCAGCGCCACAGCCACCCCGCGCTCCAGTCGCTGCCGGATTTTCGCTAACGATCCTTCGTCCAGATGACGAACGCCGGAAGCTGTCCGGCGACACGGTATCCGCGCCCCTGCACGTAACGAGCCAAAGCGCCGGTGTTGTCATAAATGTCAGGCTTGGAAAGGATGATGACTCTAGGCTCCTTCAGTCCGCGCAATTCATCATCGGAACGGTTGACCACAAGTTGGCTCGGGCCTGCACCCGCGAAAGTTTTCTCCAGAGCCACGCCGTAGTAAGCCGCACTCGATTCATCAGCGCTCCACCATACGGACTGCCCCGTCGTCACGGCTGACTTCGCCACCTCCGCCGCGCTCCGGTAATCATCTTTCTCATGCCGCGCGGCGAACCGGATTGAAAGACACGAGGCCAGGCACAAAAGCAAAAACGATCCGGCCAGCCCGCGCCCCGACCAGCCACGTCCACGCGCCAGTCGAACCAATCCAAACGCCAGCACTATGAGCAGCAAGGCCAGCAGCGGTGTGGCGTGGCGTCCCAGCACCCGGAGCTGAGTCATCACCCCGAGAAAGAGCAGCAAAGCGAAGGGAGTGAAGCCGCCCACGAGAACCGGCCCGAGGCATCTCCGTCCGTAGCGGGCGGCGAGTTCTTTCACCCCTTGCCCCAGCACGACTGCCACCAGCACGGCAAACAACAACAAGGGAGCGAGGAACGGTTTCAACGCGCCCACCCCGGCCTCGCGCAAATGATTGCGTCCCGGACCCAGGCCCGCCGCGCCAAGGATTTCGTACCAGACAAACGCCACCGTCTGCACCGACGTCACCCCCGGCGTGGGCTTGGCGTGCAAGGTCATCGTCCACGCGTAGTAGCCGGCGAGAGCCGCCAGGCCGAGGACGCACGCCGTCACGCTGCCCGGAATCAACCGGAGCAAAGAAGTCCATTGCGCCCGCGGCACGGCGAGCAAAAACCCGAAGAAGAAAAAGAACCCCCACATCGCGCCCAGCACACTGGTCCCGCAGAGCAGCCACAAACTCAGCAGGAACGCGCGCGCCCAGGCTCTTGATGGTCGCTGAGCCGCCACCGACTGGAGCACGGCGACACCCGCCCCCACCACGGCCAGGGCCAGCCCCAGTTGAATGCTATAGACCCGCGCTTCGTTCAGGTAAAACCAGGCGAACGGACTCCATGCGACGAGCAGCGCCACCAGCATCCGCGACCCAATCGCCCGTCCCACGGACACGACGAACAGCACGGCCCCGCCCACCAGCCAGGGCAGGCCCGCCATGCGCAAAACCCACTCGCCCGACCCAAAGCCTTTGATGTAGCTCCACAAGTAGAGCATGTAGAAGGGCAGTTGAATTTCGGGGAAACGCACTCGCTCCATCTCACTCCAGCACGTCGCGAGCGTGGACTGGCCTGCGAACCAGACAGTACAAGACTCATCAATCCAAAAGCTCTGGGTGGTGACGGCCAGCAGGAACGCCGAGGCGATGACGAGGACAATCCAAGGCATGGAGATGCGGAACGTGACAGGGAGCGGTGCGGAGAACCTCATGGCCAGGTGGCGGACTCGGTCACGCCGGCATTTTCCCGCACGACCCAAGGCGGCCGTTGTTTCACTTCATCAAAGATGCGCCCGATGTACTCGCCGATGATGCCGAGGCTGATCAGTTGCAGGCCGCCGAGGAATAAAATGGAAATGACGATAGTGGTGAACCCTTGCACCTGAGGAAAACCGTGTCGCTCGTAAAAGGCCGGAAAAATCTTCTGGGAAAGTGTAAACACGATGCCCAGCAACGAAAGCAGTGAAACAACCAGGCCCATGTAAAACACCAACCGCAGCGGGGCCGTGGAGAATGAGCAGATGCCGTCAAAGGCCAGCTTGAACAGTTTGCGGAAACCGTATTTGGGGGTGCCCGCCGCACGCGCGTGCCGCTCGTAAGCCAGCCCGGTCTGTCGGAACCCGGCCCACGCGCGCAAGCCGCGGACAAAACGGTTTCGTTCAGGCATTGCCTTCAACACGCGGACCACCTTCCGGTCCATCAGGCAAAAATCACCGGAATCCTCGGGCATTGGAAAGGCGACGATCCGTGAGAGCAGGCGGTAGAAAAACCAGTAGGCGCACCGCTTGATCGGCCCCTCTTTGCGCTGCTCGCGCACCGCGTACACCACGTCGGAACCATGCCGCCAGGCTTCGATGAAACGCCAGAGTTCCTCGGGCGGATCCTGCAGATCCGCGTCCATGATGATGAGCGCGTCGCCCCCGGCATAGTGAACGCCAGCCGAGACGGCGGTCTGATGCCCAAAGTTGCGCGCCAGAGAGATGGCCCGCCAACGAGGATCGGCGCGATGCTGTTCCATGAGCATCGGCCAAGTGTCATCGCGCGAGCCATCATCAATGCAAATGACCTCCCATTCCATTCCCCACTGGCCGGCGGCGTTCGTCAACCGGCGAATAAGTTCGGGCAGCACCTCCTGTTCGTTATAGCAGGGGATGACGATGGAAATCTTCATTCAAGGCAAGGCCGGAGGTTGAAGGAATACATGGCGCGCATCAAGCAACTCATAGTGCGGTTGCTTTGCGCCCCACCACCATTGCACTGACCCCGAAAGGAAAATTCCATCCTCGTCGGAAGACGGCATTTTCTCCACGCAGCACGTTGTAGAGCAGCCAGTTCAAGAGCGCTGGAGGAGGAAAGAGATCGCTGTCCGGGGTTCCCGGAGTCTCCCGCTTGGGCAGAAACTTTCGCACTCTCCGCACCACCGCAATGGGCAAGAACAAGGCGATGTTCCAGTAGGCACGCCGTTCGAGAACAAAACCCGCTGCCCGGGCTTTTTCCACGAGATCGTTCAACTCGTAACGGCGAAAATGATGGTTAGCCACATCATGCTCGCTCCATAACCCCGCAAAGGCCGGGACAAAGATAATGACCACTCCACCCGGCTTCAGCACACGGTGCCATTCTCGCAACGCACGGGCATCGTCTTCCAGATGCTCCAGAACATCCGAGGCGGTCAACGTGTCAAAGCTCAAGTCCGGGAAATCCAGTTTCTGAGCGTCCATTAACCGGGCATTGCCCAGACCGCGGCGCTCACACTCGGCCACCGCCTGCTCGCTAACGTCAATCCCCATCACGGACTGATAGCCCTGCGCCGCCAGCCGGCGCATCAGCGCGCCGCTGGAACAGCCAATCTCCAAGATTCGACTGGATCGTTTCGGGCTGTAGTGGTTCACCAAGGACATGACCAAATCGCGCCGGGCCCGAAACCACCAGTGCCGATCCTCCAGCACATGGTACTTCGCCTCGTAATCCTGATCCATGAGGGGAACGAATTCAGCCTGCGCAAAGAGGGTTACCGCCGAAAACTCAGCGGGGCCGACCCCGGCATTTCGTGCGCGCACGGCTGGTTCGTCGGCGCGTCGGGCTGGTTGGTGTTCGACTGCACGAGGTTGTTCGACAGCATGAACGCCTCGACCTCTTCGCCGCTGATGTCCGCGAGCATCCGGCCGTTCACTTCCACGCAAGGACTGAGCATCTGACCGCTCTTCTCGATCATCTCCTGGCGCTGGGCGGCGTCGTTGATGATGTCGCGATCCTCGAACGGCAGATCATATTTGCGCATCACGGCACGCACGCCCTGGCTCCAGCCGCACGAGGGTTTCAGGTAGGCAACAATCTTCGGTTTTTCCATGCGCCGAAAGTGCCAGACCCCGGCGGCTTGGCAACTGGGATTTCCCCGCCGGGCCGCAAGTGGCGCGCTGTCACCGCATGAATTCAGGATGGACACCGGGAAGCCGTTTGTCCTACACACCAAATGCGCTGCGCATTCACGCGCTTCTTCGCACGGATGGAAATATCCCCACCCCCGACCGGCCACGCACCATGCTTTCACCTGGACGTGTCTGATTCGCCGGGACCGAAGAAGCGCGGCGAGAGCGGTGTGCTGAACCTGAACTCGAAAACAAAACTGACATGACCACGACCAAAGAAAACCGGCTTTTCAAAGAGCCGACCCATGACGAAATCGCCCTCCACGCGTTCCTCGCCTGGGAACGCGACGGCCGTCCGCAAAGCTCGGATCAGAACTACTGGTTCGACGCGGAAGTCCGCCTCCGCGCCCAGCGCCTGCAACTCGCCGAAGCCGCGGCCGCCCAGGCCGCGCGTCCCTGGCCCCCGCAGTCCCGCGTCAAGGCCGTGAAGTCGAAGCCCGCCGCAACCATCGCCCAAGCGCCCGCACCGAAAGCCGCCGCGCCCGTCTGCACCGTGAAGAAAGCTTCGCCCGTCACCGCCGCCCGGGCCGCGACCGTCAAAGTCACCCGCACCGTCAAGACCGCCGCGCACCCCGCCTCCAGTCCCGCGCGCGCCACGTCCGTCCGCGCCACGAGCTGAACGGAGACAGACTGATCAATTCGCCGGCCTCGGCCTCTGCTCATGAGCGGGGGCCGGGGCGGTGGTTCACAGCCCCACTTTCTTGAACCGCTCTTTCACATGCTTGAAGTGGAAGTCGGGAGAGCAAAGTTTTTCCAGTTCGCGCGCGGTGAGGTGTTTGGTCACGTCCGGATCGGAGGCGAGTTGCTTCACGAAGTCGGCGTCGTCGCGGCCAGCGTGTTTCACTTCCCAGGTCTTCATCGCGTTGCGTTGCACGATGTCGTAGGCCTCTTCGCGCGTCAGGCCTTTGCGAATGAGCGCTAGGAGCACGGTCTGCGAATTCCACATGCCCAAACTCAGGCCGAGGTTCTTCTTCATGTTCTCCGGATACACGGCCAGCCCTTCCATCATCTTCGTGAGCAGGCCGAGCATGTAGTCCAGCAAGGTGCAGGAGTCGGGAAAGATGATGCGCTCGACGCTGCTGTGGCTGATGTCGCGCTCATGCCAGAGGGCGACATTTTCCAGCGCGGCGATGGAGTTGCCGCGCAACACGCGCGCGAGTCCGGTGAGGCGTTCCCAGGTGATGGGGTTGCGCTTGTGCGGCATGGCGCTGGAACCTTTCTGCCCTTTGGTGAACGGCTCCTCGGCTTCCAAAACTTCCGTGCGCTGCAAGTGACGGAACTCGACCGCCCAACGCTCGATGCTCGCGCCGATGAGCGCTAGCGTGCTCATGAATTCCGCGTGGATGTCGCGCTGGATGACTTGCGTGGCGAGGGGCGCGGGTTCGAGTCCCAGCTTCTGGCAGACGTGCGCCTCGACACCGGGCGAGAGATGCGCGCTCGTGCCGACCGCACCGCTAAGTTTCCCCACCGCCGCCACGCAGCGCGCGCGCTGCAAGCGTTCTTCCGCGCGGCCGAATTCGTCATACATCAGCGCCAGCTTCAGCCCGAAGGTCGTCGGCTCGGCGTGAATGCCGTGGCTGCGCCCGATGCACGGCGTGAACTGAAACTCGCGCGCGCGATTGGCGATCTTGATCCGCAACTGCTCCACATCGCGAATCAAAATGTCCGCGCTCTGCACCATCTGCACCGCGAAGGCCGTGTCCACGATGTCGCTGCTGGTCAGCCCGAAGTGCAGCCAGCGCGAGGCGCGGTCGTTGATCTTCTCCGTGACAGCGGTGGTGAAGCCGATGACGTCGTGATTCAGCACGCGCTCCAGTTCCTTCTGCCGCTCGACCAGCGCACGGGTGTCGGCGAAACAGAGCGCCGCGCCCTTCTGCATTTTCGCAAAATCTTTCTTCGGGACGATGCCCTCTTCCACCAGCGCCTCGCTGGCGAGCATTTCAATTTCGAGCCAGATTTTCAGCCGGTTCTCATCAGTCCAAATCGCCCGCATCTCGGGGCGCGAATAACGCGTAATCATCGCGCGAGGCTAAGAAGTGAAAACGCGCGCGTCGAGGGCGGAGCGCGCAGGGAGAGCAAAACGGGCGCATCTCGGCGCTGTTGTCAGTAGTGGGACAGCCGCCCCCGGCTGTCACTAGTCTGCCTAGGGGGTAATGCCGCCGTTGAAGCCGGGCGCGGTGATGGTGACGGGGTTCTCCCGATCGGTCACGATGAAGGTCGCCTCGTTGACCGCGATGGTGCGGACAAACTGATCCACCACGTCCTCCACCAGTTGCGCCAGACGGCGGAACGGCGAGTAGGGCACATAGACAATGTCGCCGGGCTGGAGCCGCACGTTGACCTGCCGCCCCGTCACGATGTCCAGGTAATCGACCATGCAGATTTTCGGATCGGTCAGCCCGCCGCGCACGATGACCACCCGCCCGGCCTGCGCATACTTCACGGTGCCGCCGGCGGTGATGAGCAGATCGCTCACGGTCAGATCGCGGCGGTAGGGAAACATCTGCGGAGCGCCGACCGCGCCGAGGAGATAGACGTTCGCCAGCTCGACGGGGCGGACGAAGATGAAGTCATCCGGCTCGAGAAAAATGTTTTGCGTGAGATCGCCGCCCTTGAGCAGCCGGTCAAAATCCACGGGCAGGCGCTTGCCATTGCGGAGGACGAAGCTGCGCGAATAATCCGCCGTGCCGTCATCAATGCCGCGTCCGCCCCGGCCCGTGGCATCGCCGCCGCCGTTGCCACCGTTGCCACCGTTCGCGCTGCTTTGCGCGCCCGGCGAACTGCCGGACGCGGCGAGCGCGTCGAGCAGCGTCGTGGGCGTGGCCAGCGAATAGACGCCGGGAGAATTCACCTCGCCCAGCACCCAGACTCGTTTGCTGGCGACCCCGCGCAGATTGATGACCAGCTCCGGCATGGCGCGGTTGAACTTCGCCATCTCGCGCTGCACCAGCGCGCGCGTCTCGGCCAGCGACAGTCCCCACACGGAGAGCGCGGGCAGCAGGTTGTAATAAATTTTTCCATCCGGGCCGACGGGAACGATGACGTTGCTCTTCGCTTCGCCAAGGGTTTCGATCTCGATCACGTCGCCGGGGCCGAGGCGGAAGGGATCGGTCGAGGCCTTGAGCATCGCGGGATCGATGCGGTTGGTCAGGCCGGCGGAGGAAAATTCGGCGTCGAAGCCGGCGGTCGCGCGCGGATCAAATTTCGGCCCGCGCGTGCGGCAGCCGGTCACGACCAGCAACAACGTGAGGAGAAGGAGGAACGGTTTCATTTGGTGAGAGGTCCGATTTGTTTGCCGGTCCAACTGACGGCGATGGCGCGCACGAAGTCCGACGAGGCGGCTTCCAGCAGTTCCTCCGCCTTGGCCCACGGCTTGCGCGCGACGTAGATGATGTCCTTGGGTTGCAGCGCGAAATCTTTTTCCACCGCGCGCAGCGTCTTGCCCATGTTGACCACGAAGGTCTCGGGTTTGTTGAGGCTGCCGCGCACGACGAGGACGCGCTCTTTCCACGCCGCGTCCGTGAAGCCGCCGCGTCCGGCAATCGCGCCGAGCACCGTGAGATCCTTCGAGTAGGACAGCGGACCGGTGCCGGCCACCGAGCCGAGCACATAAACTTCCTCCAAGCCCGTGGGCGGGAAGTAGAGGTAATCATCCGGCGCGAGCAGCTTGTTATGCTGCAATTCGCCGCGCTGGAAGAGGCTTTCAAAATCCACCGGCTCGCGCGTGAAATTGCCGTCGGCCTGCCGGCGCATCAGGAAGGCCTGCGAGAAATCCGTGAGCGTGAAGCTGCTGCGCTGCGGCGAGGCCACGACAAAACCATGCGCGCGCGCCACGGCCTCGACGATGGTCACCGGCTTGTCGAGCGGATACGCGCCCCGGCCCTGGACGTTGCCGAGGAGGTAATACTTTTTGCTGCGGAACGCGGCGGGCGAAATGACCACGCGCGGCGCGAGATGAAACTTCATCAGAATGTTTTCCAGATGGGCTCGCAACTCATCGACGGTGGAGCCCGTGCCAGTCACGTCCATCGCCTGCAAGAAACTGAAACGTCCATCGGGGCCGATGATGATCTGGCGCGAAGTGTCCTTCTGACCATAGAGGCTGATTTCCAGTGCGTCGCCCGGGCCGAGCGTGAGCCGCTCCTGCCACGGTGCCAGCACGGGCGACTTGGTGGCGGAGATGCCGTTGGTCGGTGCGGCCGTGGCCGTCGCGGACGGCTCCTGCGCGTTGGTGGGCGAGAGCGCGGCGAGAGAAGCCGCGAGCACGGCCCAGAGGGCCGCGCGTTTTTGGATGGAGGCACACATATTCAAGGCGGCGCCAATCAGATGGCAGCCAGAGTTTCGCAGACTGTTCACGCAGCGCGTCGTCGTTTCGGAATCGGCCACGCGCGCCGCGCCGAGCCAGAGCACGTTTGGCACGCCGCTGGAATAGACCAGCCCGTTCGCCGTCGTGGCGGGCGGCAGTTCGACGAGCACCAGAGCGTTATCCTCGTGCTGCCAGGTCGAGAAGGCGCGTTCCCAATGCACGGGCAAAGCGTTGTTGCCGGTTTCGAGCATCAGCGTCTGCCGCGCCACGGCCACCACGTCTTTAGTCGGCGGCGGCGTGACGACGGTGTTGCCCGGCTGCGAGAAATCCGGCGTCGGCACCACGAGCACGCGGTTGCCGGTGCGCAAGCCGGCGCTGGCCAGCAAATCGATTACGGTGGAACGGCCCTCGCCATTCATCGCGGAAATGATCCCGCAGACAAAACAGCCGCGTCGATCCGCGCGCGCCGCGCCGCGAATCAAGTTCAGCGTCTCGACTGCCCAGTAATCTTTTTGCGCCACGGTCATGCCCTTCAAATCCGGCACCACCGCCAGCACGGGAAGTTGCGTGGCTTCCTCCAGCGCGCCGCGATTGCGAATCACACGACGACGACGGCTGACGACGTAGCCCATCGTAGCCATGCACAACCCGGCCAGCGCGCCAACGGCGCCGTGCGAAAGGAGCCGCGACGTGTCCGTGACGCGCACGACGGCGACTTGCTCGGCCGTCCGCCACTTCTCGGAATCCTGCCCGCCCGTCACCACACGGGACCGGATGAGCTGATCGCGATAGGCGCTGAGCGCGGAGTATTCGGCCTTCACGCGCGCGAGTTCCACTTCGCTGACGGCGGTCTTGGGCCAGGGTTTCTCGGTCGAGGCAGGTGTTGAATCGTTCTTCGCCACGGCGGGAGCAGGCGACTGTTTGCCGATCTCACGCTGCAAGGCCACAATCGACGCGCGCAATTCCTTCACGCGCGGATGTTCCTCCGTGAAACGCGTGAGCGCCTGCGCCAGTTCCAGTTGCACCGCGCGCAAGGCCAGCGTCTCCGCGCTGGTCGCCGGCTCCTCCGCCAGCACGGGCGTGCTGGTCACAGCGGCGACCACGGCGGGAGAGGCATCACCCAGCCGGGAGCGCAGTTCCTGCAAACGGCGTTGCGCGGCGGCGATCTGGCGTTCGCCTTCCTCGCCGCGTTTCGCGACCCACTCATCCGCGTAGCGCGCGACGTGCGCCGCAAAATCAACCGCCAGCATGCGCGCCGAGGCCGCGGCCTGCGCCGTGACCGTAGCGGTGAGAAACGATTGCCCCGGCTCGATGATGACCTGGCAACGGTCTTCGAGATTCTTCGTGGAAAGGCCCGGCGGCAACTTGGTCTTCAACCGCGCGAGCGCCTCTCCGGCGGTGACGGAAGCGGAAAAGTCCGCCACCTCGGCCTTGGTGGCGAAGCGGCGTTCAAACGCGAACAGGCCAACCGAAGCAGCATGGGGACGTGTGAAAAAAGCGTAGCTCAGACCAGCAAGAGCGCAGAGCAGCGTGAGAAAGGCCAAGCGCATCGTCCACGAGCGGCGCGGCGCGCGCCACTCCCGCGCGGGAGGCACGGACGGGCCGCCCATTCCCACGTCGCTAGGACGTTGGACGGACAAACCGATTTCTGATTCCTGTCGGGACGACATGCGTTGCGTTTCCTTTTTACGGACGGTTCCAGCTTTGGAAAATCCAGTGCTGAAAGCAATCCGCATTTGTACGGTAATGAGACACCGGGGACACCGAATGCACCGCTTGTGGACAATTACGGCGGTGTCCCCGGCCCGCGGTCGCGCGGCACGGGCCATGCGACACCGGGCGGTATGACACTCTTGTATATCATCGGCGGAGTCTGGCTCGGCGTGTCGGCGTTCCTCATGGTCGCGCTTGGATTGGCTGCGAAACGGACCACCCCACACTACGAAAGCGCATCCGCCGAGATGCGCGAAGCGGCCTGAGCCGTTCCAACTTTTGTCCCGCGAACACGTCCCGGTTTTCCGGGGCGCTTTTTTTTGGCCTGCGAACATCGTAGCGGCGGGCGGCATCCTTGCCTGCCAGTGAGTGCCGGATTCCAGCCGCCCGGAAGGAGCGTACGAAACCAGGCACGCTGGAATATTGTCGAAGCGCTTCGCAGGGCGGAGCTTTTCCCGCCGGGCTGGAAGCCGCAGTTCACGGGCACGCAGGAGGCCGGCCACCACCAGCGACCATCGCCCGTTTGTTCATGATTCATTTTGCCGTCCCGCCGGGTCGTCGTTAGCCTCGCCGCGCTTTGGAGGTGATGTTGTGACATTTGATATTGGCCTGTTGCTGTTTATGACCGTGGCGGCGGTCTTCCTCTTTTCGAGCGACAAGATTTCCCCCGACGTCACCGCGCTCACACTGGTGCTCGCGCTGGTCTTCACCGGGTTGCTCGATTCGAAGGTCGCGTTCCAAGGCTTCGGCAGCGAAACGGTGATCATGATCATGGGTCTGCTCATCCTCACGGCGGCGCTGCTGCGGACGGGCGTGGTGGATTTGGTCGGCGGAAAAATTCTCAAGCTCACCGGCACTTCGCCCACGCGGCTGCTCATCGTGGTCATGCTGGCTGCCGCGCTGTTCAGCGCGTTCATGAGCAACACCGCCGCGACGGCGTTCTTCGTGCCGGTGGTCATCGGCCTGACCAAGCGCGCCCGGATGAATCCCCGCCAGTTGCTCCTGCCGCTGGCCTTCGCCTCGATTCTCACCAGCTCCGTCACGCTCATCAGCACCTCGACGAACATCGTGGTCAGCGGCCTGATGGAGCGCTACGGACTGGAACCCATCGGCATGTTCGAACTGACACCGGTGGGCCTGCCCATCGCGATCGCGGGGCTGATTTACATGGCGATTGTCGGCCGCATTTTCCTAGTTGGCAAAGCCGCCCCGGCTTCGAGCGAGCCGGTGGCCGAAGTGACGGCCTATCTCGCCGAAATTGTGGTCCTGCCCGAATCGAAGCTCGTCGGCAAATCTCTGGGCGAAGCCGGTCTCGGTCACGATCTCGACCTGCTGGTGTTGCGCATCCTGCGCGGCAAAAAGGAATTTCTCGCCCCGCGCGCCGAGACCGAGGTGCGCGCCGGCGACGTGATTCTGGTGGAAGCCGGCCCCGATGAACTGCTGAAGATCAAGGACATCGCCGGCCTGGAAATCAAAGCCGACCTCAAGCTCGGCGATCCGAGCCTGCCCGCCGAAAGCCTCGGCATCGTGGAAGCCATCGTCCTCGCCGGCTCGCCGCTGATCGGGCGCACGCTCAAGAGCGCGCGCTTTCGCGAGCAGTACGGGCTGCAAGTCCTCGGGGTCAGCCGGCATGGAAAAACTCTCCATTCAAAAATCAGCGAACTGTCCTTGCGCATCGGCGACATCCTGCTCGTGCAAGGCCCGCGCGAGGAAATTGCCGCGCTTGATGAACACCGGACGTTCCGCGTCATTCAAGGCATCGGCGAACGCCAGCCGCACCGTCGCCGCGCGCCGCTGGCCATGGCGATTTTCGTGGGCGTGATCCTGCTGGCCACGTTCAAGGTTGTGCCCTTCTCGGTGGCGGTGATTCTCGGCGCCGTCGCGGCCTTTCTCACCAAGTGCATCACGCCGGAACAGGCCTACCGCGAACTGGAATGGAAGGCCGTCATCCTCATCGGCTCCATGCTGGCGCTCGGCGCGGCCATGGACCAGACCGGGTCGGCAAAATATCTCGCCTCGCTCATCGTGGAGTGGGCCGGCGCGCTTGGGCCGAAGTGGCTGCTCGGCGGATTTTTCGTGCTCACGGTTTTGCTCACTCAGCCCATGTCGAACCAGGCCGCCGCCGTCGTGGTCCTGCCCGTGGCCATTCAGACCGCGCTGCATCTCAGTCTTGATCCGCGCCCGTTCGCCATGATGGTCGCGGTGGCCGCGAGTTGCTCGTATCTCACGCCGCTCGAACCGTCCTGCCTCATGGTTTATGGTCCGGGCGGCTACAAGTTCTCCGACTTTTTGAAATACGGTTCCGTGCTCACGATCATCATCGGGATCATCGCCCTCGTGATGGTTCCGCGCGTGTGGCCGTTGTAATCGGAGCGCGGCTGTCCGCAGCCGCAACAAGGTGCGGACGCCGAGTCCGCTGGAAAAAGTCCGCACCGGCCGCAGTCCGCACGTTGCTGCGCCCGAGGACGGGCCCACTCCGGGGCGAGGTCACGGCCGCTTGACGCCTGGATTCTATTTAGTTTTTGGGATTGGAAATTTCGCCCCCCGACTCTGCTCTTGCCCGCCGCGCGCGGATTTCGCCAAACTCCGGCCCTCATAATTTATGGCTCAAGCATTTCCGAAAATTAAATCGATCCGTTACGAAGGCGCGAAATCCAAAAACCCGCTCGCCTTCAAGCACTACAACCCCTCGGAAAAAATCGAAGGCAAGACGATGGAGCAGCACCTGCGCTTCTCGGTCGTGTACTGGCACACCATGTGTGGCGCGGGCGCGGACATGTTCGGCATGCCGACCGCCGTCCGTCCGTGGGAAAAGAATTACCAGGGTCTCGATCTCGCGAAGGCGCGCGTGCCCGTCTTCTTTGAAATCACCAAGAAGCTCCAGGCCCCGTTCTACGCGTTTCACGACCGCGATGTCGCGCCGCACGGCAAGACGCTGCGCGAATCGAACAAGCATCTCGACACCATCGTGGACCTGCTCAAGCAGCAGCAGAAGGCCACCGGCATCAAACTGCTCTGGGGCACCGCGCAGCTCTTCGTCCATCCGCGTTACGCGCACGGTGCGAGCACCAGCTGCAATGCCGACGTTTTCGCCTTCGGAGCCGCGCAGGTGAAGAAGGCGCTCGAAGTCACGCACGAACTCGGCGGTGCGGGCTACACGTTCTGGGGCGGTCGCGAAGGTTACTCCACGCTCTGGAACACCGACATGAAGCGCGAACTGGATCATCTCGCAAAATTTCTCCACATGGCCGTGGACTACAAAAAGAAGATCGGCTTCAAGGGCCAGTTCTACATCGAGCCCAAGCCGAAAGAACCGACCAAGCATCAGTACGATTCCGACGCGGCGGCCTGCCTGAACTTCCTGCGCGAATATGATCTCATCGATCACCTGAAGCTGAATCTGGAAACGAACCACGCCACACTGGCGGGCCATTCCATGCAGCACGAGATGGAAGTCGCAGGCGCGGCGGACGCGCTCGGCAGCATCGATGCGAACACCGGCGACCCGCTCCTCGGCTGGGACACGGACCAGTTCCCCACGGACATTTACCTCACCGCACAGTGCATGTTGAGCATCCTGAAATATGGCGGCCTAACCACCGGCGGCGTGAACTTCGATTCCAAGGTGCGCCGCGAAAGTTTCGAGCCGGACGATCTCTTCCACGCGCACATCGGCGGCATGGACGCCTTCGCGCGCGGCCTGAAGATCGCCGCCGCTATCCGCAAGGACGGCCGCCTCGCCGACTTCGTGAAGCAGCGCTACGCGTCGTGGGACAAGGGCGTGGGCCAGAGCATTGAGCAGGGCAAGGAGAGTTTCGAGACGCTCGAAGCCTACATGCTCAAGAAGGGTGAAGCCACGGCCAACACCAGCGGGCGGCAGGAATTTCTGGAGAACTTGATCAACGAGTTC
>JBBQYK010000013.1:0-26784 GCA_038208765.1 Verrucomicrobiota bacterium | reverse complement strand
CTTATGCAATTTGCAGAGCATTATCTGGCCACGCCTCACACCGCCTGCGGTCCGTCGCACGGCCAAGGCCCCTCGTTGCTTCACCCAGATTCACGCATTGTTGCTGGCACGGCGTGCGCTTGGGAAGCGGAGGAGAAAGTTATGAAACTACGAATTCTACTCATCCTGAGCGTGTGCGGGATCCTCACGGGCTGCCGCCCGCCGGCGGAACCGTTCGTGCCGCAGGCGGACGCAAAGCAAACCGCGCCGAATCTTCCTACCGCGAAACCGTAGGCGGAAAGCCCGCCGGCCAACCAAGTCACCATCATGCGCGCCATCTGGACAGGCTCCATCAGCTTCGGGCTGGTCAACATTCCCATCGCCCTCTTTCCCGCCACCCAGCGCGAGGAACTCAAGTTCCGGCTGCTGCGCGCGAAAGATTTAAGCCCGGTGAACTACAAGCGCGTGGCGGAAGCGGACGGCGAGGAAGTGCCGTGGGACCAAATCGTGAAGGGCTACGAATACGAGAAGGAAAAGTTCGTGGTGCTGAAGGACGAAGACTTCAAGCGCGTGGACATCGAGGCCACGCAGACGGTGGACATATTGCACTTTGTGCGGCTGGAGGAGATCAATCCCATGCTGTTCTACAAGCCTTACTATCTGGAGGTGCAGAAGGGCGGGGACAAAGCGTATGCGCTGCTGCGCGACGCCTTGGAGGAATCAGGCCGCATCGGTGTGGCGAAAGTGGTCATCAAAACGCGGCAGCATCTCGCGGCCATCAAGCCGCAGAAGCGCGGCCTGATGCTGGAACTGATGCACTTTCCCGAAGAACTCAAGGACGTGAGCGAGTTCAAGGCCCCGGCGGACAAGGCCGCCAGCCCGGCGGAAAAGAAAATGGCGAAGCAGCTTGTGCAAAGCATGTCCGCCGCCTGGGACCCCAAAATTTATCAGGACGATTACCACGAGGCGCTGGAGAAAATGATCGAGGAGAAGATCGAGCACGGGGATGAAAAACTTCCCGCTCCGAAGCGGCGGGCCAACCCGGCCAACGCGGTGGATTTGGTGGCCCTGCTGCAAAAGAGCATTCGGAAATCAGCTCCTCCACCCGCGCAGCAAACGCAGCCGCGTTCGAAGCGTTTGCGCAACGCCAAATGAGTCATGTCGCTCCAGGAATACGCGCGCAAACGCGACTTTCGCAAAACAGCGGAACCGCGGGCCCAGCGCGTGGCGAAGAATCAGGCCCGATTCGTGGTGCAGAAGCATGAAGCCACGCGATTGCATTATGACTTCCGGCTGGAGTGGAAAGGTGCTCTGAAATCCTGGGCCGTGCCGAAGGGCATTCCGTTGCTCAAGGGAGAAAAGCGGCTGGCCATCGAGGTCGAGGATCATCCCGTTTCCTATCTGCACTTTGAAGGCACCATTCCCAAAGGGCAGTACGGCGGCGGCACGGTGATGGTCTGGGATCACGGCACGTACGAGGTCGAGGAAAAGTCCCCGGCGAAGGGTCTGGCGGAGGGCAAACTCCACTTCACGCTGCACGGCGAAAAACTTCATGGCGAATGGTACCTGGTGAGAACGCGTTCGGCGGAGAACCAGTGGCTGCTCATTCGCAACGGCCCTGATTTGGGGCGTCTGAAGAAAGCAGACTCCTCGACGCTCTCTGGAAAAACCATGCCACAACTGGCCAACAGTTCCGCGCCGGACGCGGAGACCACGCCGACGCGAAAAACATCACGGGTCACAAAACCGAAACCGCTGAAGCGCACCTCGCCTGTCCATGCTCAAACTTCGCTCCAGTTCATCGAACCGATGCTGGCGGAATCGGCCCCGGCTGTGCCCGGCGGGGAGTGGCTGTACGAAGTGAAGTTCGATGGCTTCCGCGCGCTGGCCTTGAAGGATGGCAACAGCGTGCGCCTGCTTTCGCGCAACGAGAAAGATTTCACCGGGCGCTTTCCGGACGTCGTCGAATCGGTGGCCAGGCTCAAGGCCGACACCGCCATCCTCGACGGCGAGATTGTAGCGCTCGACCCGAATGGGCGGTCTTCCTTTCAGTTGCTTCAGGCGCGGGAGTTAAATGCGACGTCGCCGCCCATTTATTTCTACGCGTTTGATGTGCTGCATCTGGACGGCCAGGACCTGCGTGAGCTTCCACTGCGCGAGCGCAAAGAACGGCTGGAACGGTTGCTCAAGAAGCCGCCCGGTTTCGTCCGCTGCTCCTCGACCCTCGGCACCGACGGCGAATTGCTGCTCACCAAAGCCCGCGAACTGGCCTTGGAGGGCGTGATCGGTAAACGGCCGGACTCCGTTTATGAAGCAGGCCGGCGCAGCGGCGCGTGGATCAAAATCAAACTTCACGACGAGCAGGAATTCGTCATCGGCGGCTACACGGAGCCGGAAGGGAGCCGCGCGCGCTTCGGCGCGCTGCTGGTTGGTGTTCATCGCGGGCGTGCGCTGTGCTTTGCTGGAAAGGTCGGCACCGGGTTCAACGACAAACTTCTCGAAACATTGCATGAACAATTTCAACCCCTGCGTCAGTCGAGCTGTCCCTTTACGAATCTGCCGGAGAAGCAGCGCGGGCTTTACGGAGCCGGCGTGACGGCGGCGGAAATGAAACGCTGTCACTGGCTCCGGCCGGAACTGGTCTGCCAGATCAAGTTCAGCAACTGGACGCGCGATGAGAAATTGCGACACCCCGTTTTCCTCGGCCTGCGGGAAGACCAAGAGGCGCGCGAGGTCGTCCGCGAAAAGGCATCCTGACATGGCCGACTCCACCCTCCTCAAGATCGGTGGCCGGGAAGTCGCCGTCAGCAATCTCGACAAGGTATTTTATCCGCAGACCGGTTTCACCAAGGGGCAGGTCATTGATTACTACGTGCAGATTGCGCCGGTGCTGCTGCCGCATCTGAAGAACCGTCCGATTACCTTGAAGCGTTATCCCAACGGCGTGGACGGCATTTTCTTTTACGAGAAGCAATGCCCGTCGCATCGCCCGAAGTGGGTGCGGACGGCCCTCGTGCCCAAGGACGGCGGGGAGATTGATTACTGCCTGATGAACGATCTCGCGGCGTTGGTGTGGGCGGCGAACCTGGCGGATTTGGAACTGCACACCTTTCTGCATCAGGCTCCGCGGTTGGATCGTCCCACCGTGCTGGCCTTCGATCTCGATCCCGGTGCGCCGGCCGATTTGGTGACGTGTTGCCGCGTGGGGGTGTGGCTGAAAGAAATGCTGGATGAAGCGGGCCTGAAAAGTTTTGCCAAGACCTCCGGCTCCAAAGGGCTGCAAATCTTCGTGCCCCTGAACACGTCCGTGACTTACGAGCGCACGAAGACCTTCGCTCTCGCCCTCGCGGAACGTCTCACTCAGGAACACCCGCGCGAAGTGGTTTCCAAAATGTCCAAGTCGCTCCGCAAAGGAAAAGTCTTTATCGACTGGAGTCAGAACGATGATCACAAGACCACCGTGTGCGTGTATTCGATGCGGGCGAAGCAGCGCCCGACCGTTTCCACGCCGGTCACCTGGGCGGAAATTGAGGCGGTGGTAAAAAAGAAGAGTGCGTCAGCCCTGGTCTTTGAAACCACCGATGTGCTCAAGCGCGTGAAAAAGCACGGCGACCTGTTCGCGCCCGTGCTGACGCTGAAACAGAAACTGCCCCGCTAAACCAGGGTGATGCGCTGCGACCGGATGACTATGCTGTCCTGGGCCAAAGTGGTCTGAAGAGTTTTCTGGTAGCGCTTCCACCAGCGGCGGTTTAACGAACGGGCCATCACTTCATAGACCACGATGTCATCCCGCCGCATCCTCGCGCCGCTTTTCCACAAGCCCTCCGCCGCCGTGCGGTTGTAGGCGGTGAGTCCGTCGAACCTCTCCGAGAGAACTGCCTTCACCTGCTGAAACTTGGCGACCGGAAAACGGCGGCCCTGATTGTCGCAGAGCGGAAGCAGAATTTGGATGAGGTGCATGGCCCGGCCGGAAGCTGCGACCGTGCCGGAGGAAAATTGATCCCGACGATGGGCCAGAGCCGCCTTAACTTCAAAAGCCGCAGGGCAAGTTGCAACCGAAGCGTGCATATTTTTGGTCACGGAGCGGCGGAAACCCACGTCGGCACGAAGCGACCGCATGGCATGGAGGCTGCACGCGACGCCCGGAGAGATGGACTTTACCTGGATGCTTTGGCTGCCGTTGCTGCTGCTTTTTCTGAGCACGGTCATCGGGGCGATTGTTAAAAATCGCTCGCGCGACGACTGCTTGAAAAAGTTCCAAGGTTCCTTCGTGTTCATCAAAACGGAGGACGGTCGGTGGTTCTGGGGAGAGTTGAATGTTTATGCAACGTGCCTGGAACTGCGCTTTCGCCTCGAAGCAGGTCACATCGGCCCGGCCAAGCGGAGCTACGTCTTTTACGAGCCAGAGCTTCAAACCATCACGTCGCTTATCCGCTCCATTCCACGCGAGCCGACTGAGCACTTCATCCGCTGGCAGAACGAAATTGATTCGTTGCTCGAACGCACCTGGTGGGAGCGGACGTTGCGGCACGGGCGAAACCTGCTGAACATTCTGCGCGACGCCTTCTCACAATCCATCGGGCTGCTCGTCGGCTTGGTGAAAACCAAGCAGAAGATCGGAGCCGTGCCGGCCCTCGACCAGCGGGGCAGCGAGTTTGGCAAGCATCTCCTCGCGGTCGTGCCCAACGCCTACGAACCCATTCTCGAAAAATATCTTGGACACGAAGTCATCATCCAGTCCCTCAAGCCCGGTCTGCTGCCGGAGCAGGCGGCCATTCTCGAGGAGTACACGGAAAAGTTTATTCTCCTTCGCGACGCGCCGGCCCCGGCAGATCTTCCCACCGCCCCGGCGCTTCCGGCCCGCTGTCACTTTGATGCCGTCCATGCGCGGCGGGTTGCGGTCATTCGACACCTGGGTCAAGGGACGAGGCGCGTCCCGGCGCCGATCGAACCTGCGCCACGGTCTCCTGCGACCGGCCCTGCGCCCTCTCCGCATTGATATGGTCGGCAATTAACGAACCGGGAGGCCGCGCCGGGCGGTTGTGAAAAGCTCACTGACGAATCACCGATCAAATTTGAAAATACGACCATCGGAATTGGCCCGCCCCAGGAAGGCGTCCCGAAGAATTTCTGCGGCAATCAAACTGTACGTGATCCCGTTCCCGCCGTAGCCGAGGGCGAAGTACGCGTGAGGCAGACTGGCGTGGGAGCCGATGTAAGGCAGGCCGTCTTTCGTTTCTCCAAACGTTCCCGCCCATGAGTAGTCCACTTCCAATTCGATGTCCGGGAACAGCTGCGAGAACTTCTTTTTCAACGTGCGGGTCTTGGCCGCGATGAGCGCATCGCGGCGCACCGGGTTGACGAAGTCCTCGTCTTCACCGCCCACGATGATGCGATGATCGGGCAAGGTCCTCAGATAGAGATAGGGCTGCCCGGTTTCCCAAATCAGGGATTCGCGATGCCAGCCTTTCAATTCAGGAACCGGCTCGCTGACCAGCGCGTAGGTGCTCTTGAGCGAGCCTGCGGCGGCACCCAGATACGCCTTGGCTTCAAACCCGGCGGCGATCACGACACGGCGAGCCTTGATGACCGGGCCGTCTTCGGTCGGCATGACCATCCCCTGCCGTGTCGGCTGAAAAGAGGTCACACGCGCCCGGTCGAAGACCCGCAGTCCGCGTTTCACCGCCGCCGCCAACAGCCCGTGCGCGAGGGCGTGAGGATCCACCTGGCCGCCATCCTGGGAAAACAAAGCCGCCGGACGCGTGAACGGATAATGGCGGGCCAGCTTCGCCTGATCCCAGAACTCGAGCTGCAAACCCAGTTTCTCACGCAGACGAAATTCTTCTTCCAGCTCAGGAATTTCATACGCATGGCGCGCGATCTGGAGGCTCGGCTTTTTCTCCAGACCGCACGGGATGCGCAATTTTTTCGACAGCGCGCCGAGCTTGTCGATGGCCTCGCGGCAGAGGAGATAACTTCGATTGGCATTCTTGGCGCCCACTTGCCGGATCAATTGGCGCAGCGGGACGTCCACTTCGTATTGCAGCAAGCCGGTGCTGCCGCTGGTGCTGCCGGTTCCGATGTCGCGTTTGTCCACCAGCACTGTGTCCACGCCCGCTTGCACCAAGTGATAGGCGACCAAGGCTCCGGTGATGCCGCCGCCCACCACCGCGCATTCGCACTTCACGTCCGCGTGCAGCCGGGGATAGTTGGCCAGCAGCCCGTTGCACACCGCCCAGAAGGGATAATCCGAAGTCAGCTTCATCGGCTATCCATGACATTGAATGGAACGGTTGTCAGGGTGCTTCTCGCGCGGAGCACTGCGCAGACGGTAGCGCAGAAGGCGTCCGAGGCAGACGCGGCGAGTTGCTCCTTTACGCGCGAAGGGCGGTCATTAAGCTGCCGCCCCGATGAGTTCACTGCTGATTACGGGCGGGCGCGTGATTGACCCCGCAAATTCCTACGACGCCGTGGCCGATGTTTTTTTGCGCGACGGAAAGATCGTCGCGGTTGGAAACGACGCGGCGAAATCGGCGGAGGCCCATGATGAACGCCTCGACGCGCGCGGCAAAATTGTCTGCCCCGGTCTCATCGATCTGCATGTGCATCTGCGCGAGCCGGGCCAGTCCGCGAAGGAGACTATCGCCACCGGCACGAAGGCGGCGGCGCGCGGCGGGTTCACCACCATCGTCTGCATGCCGAACACGTCGCCGAGCATCGACAATCCGGCGGCCGTCGCGCTCGTGAGGGAAAAAGCCGAGCGCGAAGGTGTCATCAATGTCTTTGTCGCCGGGGCCATCACCAAGGGCATCGCGGGCGAGGAACTGGCGCCCATCGGCTCGCTCAAGCAGGCGGGCGTCGTGGCCATCACCGACGACGGCCATTGCATTCAGAACAATGAACTGATGCGCCGTGCTCTCGAGTATGCGCGCATGTTTGATCTGCCGGTCATGGATCATTGCCAGGACTACGCGCTCGTCACGGACGGCGTGATGCACGAGGGCTACTGGAGCGCGGCACTCGGCCTGCGCGGCTGGCCGGCGGCGGGCGAGGACATGATCGTGGCGCGCAACATCCTGCTCGCCGAACTCACCGGCACGCGCATCCACTGCCAGCATCTGAGTAGCGCGCGCTCGGTGGAATTGCTGCGCGCGGCGAAGAAACGCGGCGTCCCGATTTCCGGAGAGGCTTGCCCGCACCACTTTGTCCTGACCGACGCGGCAGTGGCGGGCAGCGAGGAGTTCTGGCGCGAGGATGGAAAAAAAGTTTTCGGCTATGACAGTGACACGGCAAAACCGGTCTGGCCCAAGTATGACACGAACTTCAAAATGAATCCGCCGCTCCGCTCCGCCACCGACCGCGAGGCGGTGCTCGAAGGATTGTGCGACGGGACGATTGAAATCCTCTGCAGCGATCACGCGCCGCACTGCGATTACGAAAAGGAAGTGGAGTTCGACTACGCGCCCTTCGGCATCACGGGCTTCGAGACGGAACTGCCGCTCTCGCTCATGCAGCTTTATCACACGCAACGGCTTTCGATCTCCGACCTCATTGCCAAATTTACCGTGGCTCCCGCGCGCTTGCTCAAGCTGGACAAGGGCACGCTCGGAGTGGGCAAGGACGCGGACGTGACCGTGTTCGACGCGGATGCGGAATGGACTTACGACCGCATGGCCTCCGCGAGCAAGTCGCGCAACTCACCCTTCGACGGCTGGCGCATGAAAGGCCGCGTGACCGCCACGGTGGTCGCGGGGAAAATTGTTCACCGCGAAATTTAATCGTCCACGCGCCGCATGAAAATCGCGCTCGCCTCCGACCACGCCGGCTTCGAATACAAACAGGCTATCCACGAATGGCTGACGGCCCGCGGCCATGAGGTGAAGGACTTCGGCACTTTCAGCACTGAGCGCGTGGATTATCCCGACTTCATCCGTCCGGCGGCGGAAGCCGTGGCGCGCGGCGAGTGTGAGCGCGGCATCGTGCTCGGCGGTTCCGGCAACGGCGAAGCCATCGCGGCCAACAAAGTGCGCGGCGTGCGCTGCGCGTTGTGCTGGAGCGAAGACACGGCCCGCCTCTCGCGCGAACACAACGACGCGAACGTGCTGTCCATCGGCCAGCGGACCATCCCGCACGAGCTGGCGCTGCGACTCGTGGAAATCTGGCTGGCGACATCGTTCGAGGGCGGACGGCATGTCGGACGGATTCGGAAGATTGAGGTCGGGTGATTTTTTTCTGAGGTGCCGATGTGGAAGGCAGCACTTGATTGAATGCAGGCGCGCGCCCCCAAGCCCGGAGGGCTTGAACATAAATAGCCCCCGGTGCAACCGGGGGGGGGGTAAATTGGCAATGCGAACACGACCCCGGAGGGGTCGAACCGCAGCGGCGGCACTTCCAGTTCAACCCCATTCGGGGCTGAGATACAAAACGACCGTGAACCCCGGGTTCGCTCGGGCCTCGCAACCCGGGGCTATTCATATTTAAGCCCTCCGGGCTTGCCTCGCCGTGATTTCCTGTTTGGCCTTTCCCTTCGCTTCCGTAAAGTCACCGCGATGACGATGCCCCTGCCCAAACCCGAAGTGATTTTGACGCACGAGAGCGATCTGGACGGATTGCTTTCCGGCCTGCTGTTGCAACGCCTCGCGAAACATCTCTTTGGCACGCAGATTCCGCTGCAAGCGTACCACTATCAGGCGTGGAAGACGCGCGACCTGCGCGAACGCAGCGCGTGGGTCTGCGACTTCAGCTTCGAGGCGCGGCTCGACAAGCCGGACTGGGTCGTCATTGACCATCATCCCACCGACCTCAAGCCGCAGCACGCGCATCTGATTCACGACATCACCAAGTCCGCCGGCTCGCTGTGCTACGAACTATGTGTGGCGCAAAAACTGGGCACGCCCGAGCTGGACCAGCTCGTTCACTGGAACAACGTCTCCGACTTGTTCCTCGAAAACGATCCGGAGTTCGTCACCTCCTGCGACTATGCGAACCTGGTCAAGACCTACAATTTCTGGAACCTCCACACGTTGATTGACGGGAAGGTCGAACGGCTCGTGAACCATCCGCTCCTCGAAGTGATGGCCGTGAAGCGCCGCGTGGAGGACCCGCTCGGCTTCGAGTGGAGCCGCAAGAACATCGTCGCGATCAGCCCGACGATTGGCTACGTGGACACCGTGGTGGGCAACACGAACCTCGTCGTGCATCAACTCCTCGAAGCCCGCGCGACGAAGTATCCGGTGCTGCTCACGATGTTCAAGAAGGCGAACAACCAGATGATCGTGAGCCTCCGCAGCAAGAACGGCGAGGCGCTGCCCGTGGCGTTGAAACTTCAGGGCGGCGGTCACGCCAACGCCAGCGGCGCGGTGCTGCCGCGCTCGGTGCGCAACGCGGATGAAGCCGTGGATTATTTGAAGCGCCTGTTCAGCCCGACTTCGACGGGGAACAACGCCGCGTTCAACAGCCTGGAAGGCGCGTTCGCCGCGCTGGAAGCGAAGCAGTGAATCTGGAGCGCGGAGTAGGTACTCGGCGCTCCTGGCCCACAGTTAAAACGGCACATCGTCTTCCCATCTCGGCAGCCGCCCCATCAGCGCGACCATCTCCATCGCCGTCGCCGCCGCTTCCGCGCCGCGATTGTGCGTCTTGCTCAGGCAGCGCTCGCGCGCCTGCTGTTCATTCTCCAGCAGCAGCACTTCGTGGATGATGGGCACCTGCTTCCGCACCGCGATGTCGCCGAGTTGATGGCTCACAATCTCGCTCACGACCTGCGCGTGCGTGGTCGCGCCGCGCAGGATGACGCCGAGACAGATGATGGCGTCCGGCGCGTCCATCGTTTCCGCGACGCGCGCGACGACGACGGGAATTTCAAACGCGCCCGGCACGCGGATGATCTGAACTTCTTTCGCGCCCGCCTTGGTCAGCATGGCCGTGGCCGCGTTCAGCATCGCGTCCACGTAACGCGCGTTGTATTTCGAGGCGACGATGGCGAAGCGCCCCTTGGTTTTCTTCGCGCCGGTGTTTTTGATTTTTTTAAGCATGAGTGTGGTTGCTTGTTGAAAGTTGCCACTAAATCAAATGCCCCAGCTTCGCGCGCTTCGTGTCGAGGTAGCGCTGGTTGTGCGGATTGGCCTTCACGCGAATCGGCACCTGCTGGGTAATTTCCAAACCGTAGCCTTCGAGACCGACAATTTTCTTCGGATTGTTCGTAAGCAGTCGAATCTTCTTCAGCCCGAGATCCACCAGAATCTGCGCGCCCAATCCGTACTCCCGCAAATCCATGGGATAACCCAGTTTCAAATTCGCATCCACCGTGTCCAAGCCGCCTTCCTGCAACTTGTAAGCCTGAATCTTCGGCGCGAGTCCGATGCCGCGGCCTTCCTGCCGCATGTACACAATCACGCCGCGCCCGGCCTCCGCGATCTGCTTCATGGCCTGATGCAACTGCGGCCCGCAATCACAGCGCCGCGATCCGAACACATCGCCGGTGAGGCATTCACTGTGGACGCGCACCAGCACGTCCTTCTTTCCCGCCACGTCACCCTTCACCAGCGCGAGGTGATTCTGACCGTCGAGCGTCGAGCGATAGAGCGTGAGTTGAAAATCGCCGTAGTCCGTGGGCATCTGGATGGATTCCACGCGCTCGACGAGACGCTCTTTCGCGCGGCGGAATTTGATCAACTCCTCGATGGTGCAAATCTTCAGATGGTGCTTGCGCGCGAACTTGAACAGTTCCGGCAGACGCGCCATCTCGCCGTCGTCGCGCATGATTTCGCAAATCACACCGATGGGCCGGCAGCCCGCGAACTTCACGAGATCCACCGCCGCCTCCGTGTGTCCGGCGCGCTGCAACACGCCGCCCGCCTTCGCGCGCAACGGAAACACATGCCCCGGCTGCACGAGGTCTTCCGGCAGCGCCGTCGGTTTGGCCAGCGTGAGAATCGTTCGCGCGCGATCCGCTGCGCTGATGCCTGAAGAAATTCCCTGCGCCGCATCGACGCTGACCTGAAAATCCGTTTTGAAGCTCTCCCGGTTGCGCGACACCATTTCCTCCACGCCTAATTGCTTCAAACGTTCGCCCGTGGTCGGCACGCAGATGAGTCCGCGCCCGAACTTCGCCATGAAGTTCACCGCCGCCGCCGTGACCTTCTCCGCCGCCATGATGAGATCGCCCTCGTTCTCACGGTCGGCGTCGTCCACCACGATGACCATTTTCCCCGCGCGCAAGTCGGCGATGACGGCTTCGATGGAATCAAACGGCTGTTTCGGTTTCATGTGCGGTCGCGACTGTAAGCGTCGGGCGCGCGGAGCGGCAAAGCAGAATTGCGCGGTGGCATTTGCCGCAAAGCACACGGAGCCCAGAAAGAGCCGGAAGGATTTCTTTGTGTTCTTGGGGTGCTCTGTGGCTAATTCTGATTTTCACACAGGCAATGAACATCCCTGAACACCGCAAGGCCATCGACAAGCTCGACGCGCAAATCGTCAAGCTGCTCAACGAGCGCACCAAACACGTCCTCGGCATCGGCGACGCCAAGCTCAAGGCGGGCGAGGAAATTTACGTGCCGCACCGCGAGCGCGCCGTGCTCGACCGCATCTGCAAGCTGAACGACGGTCCAATCACCAACGACGGTTTGCGCGCCATCTACCGCGAGGTGATGTCGAGCGCGCTCGCATTGGAGAAGACGATGACCATCGCCTACTTCGGGCCGGAGGCGACCTTCACGCACCAGGCGGCGATTCGGAAATTTGGCGCGAGCCTGAATTACTCCGCGCAGAAAACCATTGGCGACGTGTTCAGCGAGGTCACAAAAAGCCGCGCGGATTACGGCGTGGTGCCGGTGGAGAATTCCACCGAAGGCGTCGTCACGCACACGCTCGACATGTTCGTGGACAGCGACCTGAAGGTTGTGGCGCAAATCGTCATGCGCGTGCAGCAGTGCCTGATGAGCAAGGGCGCGAAGAAGGACATTCAGAAGCTCTTCGTGCATCCGCAGTCGCTCGCGCAATGCCGCGCGTGGATTCAGAATCATCTGCCGCACGTTGAAATCATTGAGAGTTCCTCGAACGCGCGCTCGGCGGAACTGGCCGCGAAGACCCGGAATTCCGCCGCGCTCGGCGGCACGCTGGCCGCGCAGCGTTACGGACTCGAAGTGCTCGAAGCCGACATTCAGGACAACGCGACCAACACCACGCGCTTTCTCGTGCTCGGCCGCCAGTGCAGTCCGCCGACGAAACAGGATCGCACGAGCATCATGTTCAGCATTCCGCACCAAGTCGGGGCACTGCACACGTCACTCGGCATCCTCCGTCGCTACCGGCTGAACATGACCAAGATCGAGTCGCGCCCGAGCAAGCGAAAGGCGTGGGAATATTTCTTCTTCGTGGACTGCGACGGCCATTTTGAAGACCCGCGCGTGGCGAAGGCCATTGCCGATTTGCACAACCATTGCACCTTCGTAAAGGTGCTGGGTTCGTATCCAAATTCGGAGTAGCCGCAACGTGCCGCCAACCTCTCGCGGGCATTTCTGGCGGAACGGCCAACGGCCAGCGGGACGCGGGCGGCCCGTCGTTGAAGAGAGCCAAACGCGCCCGTTGACAAACCACTTTCCGCCCGTAACCTCTCCCGCTCTTGGTCGCCTCGGTAGCTCAGTTGGTAGAGCAGTTGACTCTTAATCAATTGGTCCTAGGTTCGAGTCCTAGCCGGGGCACCAATTTCAAATTTCCATTCCTGCACCCTCATGAACGCCGCCGGACTTCCACTGCCGCCGCCGGATTGTTTCCACGCCAGCGCCGCCGTGGGCTGGCTCGAACTCGGCAACCTTCGCGAGTCCCGCGCCGAACTGGAACTGCTGGCCGCACCACACCGCGAACATCCCGACGCGCTCGAAGTCTGGTGGAAAATCCTCGCGGCGGAGGACAACTGGACGGAGGCGCTGGCCTGCGCCGAGACGCTCGTGAAGATGGCGCCGGACCGCGCTTCGACGTGGATCAGCCTCGCGTTCGCCTTGCATGAATTGCAGCGCACCAAGGAAGCCTTCGACCAGTTGCGCGGCGTGCTGGACCGGTTTGCGGACAACTTTGTCATCCCCTACAACCTCGCCTGCTACCAGTGCCGGATGGGCCACCTGACGGATGCGTGGCAGTGGCTGCAGCAGGCCGTGAAGGCGGCGGATCCCCGCATGATTCGCGCGATGGCTCTCGAAGATCCTGACCTGGCTCCGCTGCGGAGCGAGGTGCTGCGTCTGGCTTGAGGCTGGAAAAGAAAAGAGCGAGGCACGAAGCCTCGCTCGAGAAAATCTTGGCCGCGGAAATTACGCCTTCTTGACCTGATCCTTCTTCCAAGTGCGACGGGGGGCCTTGGTCACGAGACCTTTCTTGATGGCGGCCGCGGTCACGCGGATGTAGCGGACTTCGCCATTCGGCATCATGGCCTTCACGCGCTGGAGGTTCGGGAAGAACCGGCGCTTGGTGGTCGCGGTGACGTGCGTGCCGATGCCGCCCTTTTTCTTGGCCTTACCACTGCGCCAGATGTGACGCCCTTTGATGGGGCCGGTGCCGGTCAATTCACAAATACGTGCCATAAAATTTCCTGTTTCCGATTTTTAAGAGGGCGGAAAGTAGCAGCGCGCCACTTCGTTGCAAGGAGTTATTTCGGGCTGATCAGAGCCGCGAAAAGTCTGAGGCCACGTCCGGCCGACTCCCTCAGCCACGACGGAAAAAGCGTCCCTGACCAGAATATCAGGGACGGAGAAAAGAGGTTGGTGGAGCCTAGGGGATTCGAACCCCTGACCCCCACAATGCCATTGTGGTGCTCTACCAACTGAGCTAAGACCCCAACCGGGCGGCGAGGCTACGGAGGCGCACCGGGCTTGTCAAAAGGTGTTTTCGACCACGGCGTTTCACCGCCCAATTTTCCAAGAAACCTTCGCTGCGCGGCGGAGAATGCTGAAGCCTGAACTCCCACCGCGCAACATCCCCTCTACGGCACGGGCGGCGTCACCACGCGGAAGTAGCGCTCGGCCTCGGGCGCGGGATAGGGCGTGCTCACCTGAATGGTGCGGATCAGAGACTGGCCCGCGATGTTCGTCACGGTGGTCCACGGCGGCCCGGCGAAGTTGGTCCGGTATTGCAAGGTGTAGGCGATGTTCGACTGCGCCACGAACTCGAGCAGGCCGCCGCCGTCCGGGAAGAGCGAGAGACGCAGCACGCTCAGGGCGTTCGTGGGATTGGTGCCCGCGACGTATTCATCGCGGTTGATCATGCCGTCGCCGTCCGGGTCGAGCAGCGCATTGGCGGCGGTGTTGGTCGTGCCCACGTTGCCGAAGTAATTCGTCTCCCACCAGTCCGAGATGCCGTCGCCGTCAAAATCCGGGATCATGGTGATGGTGACGTTGCCGCCGTTCGGGCTGAAGACGCCGGCAGGCACGGCCAAGTTGGTCACGCCCACGCGGAATGAGGCCGAGTTGGAGGAATTGACCTGGTAGTTGGTGATGACCAGCACCGGCACCGAAGTGGTGGCATAGCCCGAGCCGCCGCGAATCCAGCGGTAGCCCAGCGGAGCCAGAGGATGATCCGGGCCGGCCACCAACGTCAAGATGGCGGTGCCGCCTTGCAGGATGCTCTGCGACTGGAGGTGGTTCGTGACCACCGGGCGCACCAGCACCACGAGCGTCACGGCGGCGGTGACCGCGCCGTACTGGTTCGTGACCGCCACCGAATAAAACCCGCTCTGGTCCAACACGAGATTGGTCATCGAGAACGACGCGCCCGTCGCGCCGGGAAGGTCCGCGCCGTTGAAGCGCCACTGGTAGCCGTAGGGCGGCGTGCCGGCGACGGTCACGGTGAAGGTGACGTTCGAGCCGGCGTTGGTCTGATAATACGCCGGAGGGGTCGTCGCGATGAACACGGGCTGCACGATGGTCAGTTGCGCGGGCGCACTGAAGACGGAGCCGCCGGCGTTGTAGGCGTAGGCGTCATACACGCCGGACTCCTCGACGCGAACGGCCTCGAGGGAGAAGCCGGCGTTCGTCGCGCCGGGAATTTCCGCGCCGTTGAAACGCCACTGCCACGCGATGGGTCCGGTGCCGGTCGCGGCGGCTTGCAGCAGCACGTTCGCGTTCAGGAACACGTTCGCGTTCACTGGCGACTGCGTGATCACGGGCGGGGCCACGGGGCTGCTGGCATTCGCGCCGCCGGCGGTGGGCGCGGCGGCAAGCCAGTTCGCGGCGTCGTTGCCGTAGTTCGCGGCCACGCGGCGTTGCAGCGAATGTCCGCCACCGTCCGCCAGGCCCACGGGCCACGGCGCACGGTCGAGATAACTCACCTTGTCCACCAGCACGTAAGGGATGAACGCGCCGGAGGGCAACGAGGGCTTCTTCAATTCCACGCTTTCGCCCGCGTTGTTGAGGCTGCCGAGAAACGGGCCGAAGACCGGCACGGCGGGCGGCACCGAATAGAAGGCGCGGAACTGCGCGAGCAAGGTCGGGTCAGCCACCGGATTAAAATCCACCACGAGCGCGTGGTCGCCCGCAGCGAGCGTGACGCCGGGCGGGAAGGTGAAGTCCACGCCGCCCGTCACGCGCCAGGTGTTCGTGGTGTCAAACAGATTGACCGCGCCTCCGCTGATGTTGCGCAACTCGATGAACTCGCGCGCGCCCACATCGACGTCCGTCGGGTGGTACATGATTTCATGAATCACCACCGGCCCGACCAGCGGCCCGGCGTTCACCACGTCGAAGGTGCGCGCCGTCTGCGCCACGAAATCCAGCGCGCCGCCCGCCAGGAGACGGCCGAACGACACGCCGTCATCTGCCGCGCCGAACGTCGCGCGCGTGCGGGCGCCGGTGAGGTTCGTGGCCGCGTTCGCCGCCGAGAGCCACAGTTCACCGCCGCGGGCGCGGTCCAGGGAGAAGCCGAGTTGCGCCTCGCCAAAGGTGACGAAGCCGCCGCCGGGAATGGTCGTGCCATCCGGGATGCGGAATTTTTGGAAGTTCGCGCTGCTGTCGCTCAGGAACCAGCCGCCAATCGCCGCCAGGTCCGGCGTGGGGTTGTGCAGTTCAATCGCGTCCTCGAGCGGCAGCGTGGCGTGCGTGAGCACTTCGTTGATCACCGCCTCGATAATCAGGCGGTAGTTCGACGCGGCGGGCGAGGCCGAGCCGGGGAAGGTGAAGAGCGAACTCGTCACGCCATCCGGTAGCCGGCCTTGCGAAACGCCGAGCCCCTGCGCGGCGAAGACCACGGTGTCGATGATGTTGCTGCCGTTCGACTGGTAGAGGCGCAGCGTGTCACCGAGCGCGTCGAGCGAGAAGTTCACATGGTTGCGCCCTTGGTCGGGCTGTCCGTCCGCAAGGCACTGCACGAAGTTGCTCGCGCCGATGAAACTCAGCGCGGGAATGCGGAACTCATTCGTGCCGCTGCTCGTCGGGTCGTCGGTTAGCACGAGGTTGCCGAGGTCCACCGGGACGTTGGTCGTGTTGAACAGCTCGAACCAGTCGGGTCCGCCGGCGGAATTCGCCAGCCACTCGTTGAAGCGCAGCGCGCTGGCGGTGCCGAGGGCGGCCGCAGTGCCGTTCGCGACGCCGGGGGAATTGGTGGTGAGCAGACGCCACACGCTGCTGACGAGGCCGATGGCCCGGTTCTCCACCTGGAAGCCAAACTCGACGAAGTTCACGAGCTGGCTCGAGGTGTTGAAGAGGTACGCACCGCCGCTGTCGCCGTTGAGCGCGCGTCCGGTGTTGTAGTCGCCCGCGTTCGTCGAGACCGCGCGCGCGTTGTCGCACCAGATGACGAGATAGCCGCCCGCGGCGATCGAGGCACCGGGCGGGAAGCTCCACTGCGGCGTGGCGCTGTCCACGCCCAGGCTGAAGCCCGCGAGCGAGAAGGGCGAGCCGCCCGCGTTGAACAGTTCGACGTAATCGGCGGCGTGGCCTGCGCTGTTGGTCACGGCGGTGGCGTTGCGCGCCAGCACCTCGTTCAACACCGGGCCGTTGTAGGTCGCGGCGTAGTTCGACGCGCCGGGGCTGGCCGTGCCGGTGAAGTTCACGATGGTGGCCGTGCCGTCGGGCAGACGTCCGCGCGTCACGCCTTCGGTCTGCGCGGTGTAGCTCAGGCGGTTCACCTCGGTCGCGCCGGCATCATAAAGAAGGATCGCGCCGCCCAACGCGGAGAGCTTGAAGTCGAGATGATCCGGGCCCACGCCCTCATCCGCGAACAACTGGATGTGGCCAAACGCGGGGATGAAGGAGAGCGACGTGATCTGATGCACCGTCTGCGTGTTCGAGAGGAACGTGCCGCGCAGCGCGACGGGCAGCGCGGAGTTGTTATAGAGTTCGATCCAGTCCGGGAAACTCACCGGCGCATTGGCAAGAAACTCGTTGATGGACAGGCTCGATCCCGGACTGACGGACGCGGCGACGTTCGCGGCGTTCGTGGTCACGGTGTTCAAGACCCACGCGCCGCCCACGCGGCCCACGGAGGCGTTCGGCAACTGCCGCCCGAGCGTGAGCGCGTCCACGAGGTTCGTGGTGGCGTCGTAGAGGTAGATGCGGTCACCGCTGGGATCGAGCGCGAAACCGGTGTGCAGGCCGGGCGTGGCGTTCGTGGTCGCGTCGCACCACACGGTGAGGAAACCGTTCGCGCCAATGCTGCTGCCGGGCGGGAAGACGAACTGCCGCGCGTTGTCATTGTCGGTCAGGCTCCAGCCGCTGAGGTCCACGCTGCCGCCGCTGGTGTTCGCGAGTTCCACGAAGTCGGGGAAGGTGCCGGCGTGGTTCACCACGCCGAAATTTTCCGCGAGCACTTCATTCAACCGCACGGCGGCGGTGAGCGCGGGCGCATTCGCCGCGCCGGGCGAACCGTTGAACGCGGTGCTCGCGCGCCAATTCGCCGCATCATCGGGATCGCCGTAGGCATTGATGTTCTCCAGCGTGTAGCCCGCACCGTCCGCGGCGGGCGGCCAGCCGTTCGCGTCGTCGTAATCCACCGAGGTGATGACGTTGCCGAGCAAGTCACGCAGTGCGACGCGCTCGCCCGCGTTGTTCAAACTGCCGGCGAAGTAGCCGGTCACGGTCACCCCGGGATAGGCCACGGCGAAGGAACCCGGGCTGATGTCGGACGCGATGACCAGCCGCGCGCCCGCCGCCAGCGAAGCACCATTCGCGAAGGTGTAGGTCACGCCCTCGAAATTCATGCCGCTGAGATCGACCGGCGACGTGCCCGTGTTTTCCAGCTCGATGAACTCGAAGGCCGAACCGCCAAAGGGGTTGTAACTGATCTCCGTGATGCGGAGCGGAACGCCGCGCGAGGAGACGGCGAAGCTGGCCTCCGTGAGCGCGCTCCAGTTCGTGCCGTTCAGCGTGCGCGCCTTGACCAGCACGCTCTGGCTCAAAGTCACCGGGCCGGCGTAGGCCACGGCCGCGTTCGAGACCGCGCCGCTGTACATCACGCGCGGGTCCGTGCCATTGGTGGTGTAGTAAATGGTGCCGGCCGGGGCCGTCATGGCGAGCGCGAATCCGGCGGCCACATTGCTGCCGTGCTGGTTGAAGACCGGCGCGTTCGAGGCGTAGAGACTGTAGCTGTTGAACTGGCCGAACATGGCCGCGCGCCGCTGCGGGATGAAGTTGTTCAGGATGTTGTTGTTGAAACCGGGAATGACCTGGATCAACTCGCCGCGCATCTGGAGAAAGCGCTGCGTGACGTTCGTGTCCGTGAGCGCGCCGCCGTTGAAGAAATGCTTCTGCACGCGATCCGCCCACAGCAGGCGGAACTCGGGGCTGTTGCGCAGCCGCGTGTAATACTGCGGAATCGGCTCCGCGCCGTTGAGCAACGGGCTGCTCACGCCGGTGAAGCTGTCCGAGCTCGCACCGCGCCCGTCGAACTCGCCGAATGCACCCTCCGCATCCCACACGTAGAAGCGCCACTTGCCGGTGGGCACACGCTCGCGGGCCGCGCGCCAGTTGTTGTGCGGCCAGTCCCAGGTCGCGCCGTAGGTGTTGACGAGCAGGTAGTCGATGAAGTTCGCCACGTCCATGCGGCGCAGCACTTCGTTGAAGACCGCCGGCTGCGTCGCGTCCTGCGTGTTGATGTAGTTGCGGAGCGACGTCCAGTCCACCGTGTCGCCATCGCCCTGCGCGACGCTGCCCACGGTGATCACGTCCCACGAATTGCTGCCGCCATGCCACGATTGGAGGAAGCCCTCTTCCACGCGCTCGGTCGGATTGTAATAGCCCTTGTACACGCCGTTGATGAAGAAGTTCACCCAGTTCCCATGCACCGCGACCTGGCCCATGTCCGCGTGCAACTGCCGCGCCAGCTCGTCGCGCAGGAAGGGGTTCGCGATGTCGTTGTGACCGGCGCGCAGCACGATCTGCTCGAAGTTCTTCACGACGCCGTCCGTGAACCATTGATAGTCCAGATCGCCCGGGCTGTAGTCGCCGCGGAAATACAGGCGGTAGGAAAACTTGTCATTGGGGACGTAACGCGGCCGCGTCCAGTCGCTGCCCTGCACGCGGATACCGCAGTCAATTTGGAAACCGGAGTTGTCAGCGGGCAAAATGTATTCGACCGAGTTCGGCTTCTCCCACGCAATGCCCTTCTTGGTCGGGTTGTGGAAGTCGCCGGGGTTGATGGGCGTCCACGCGTTGTTCGGAGGGCCTTGGCCGCCGAACATGCCGATGATGCCGTTCGTGCCAATCAGGTTGTTCGTGGCCGTCTGAATCGAAACGACCGGCAGCGAACGGAGCGCCGCCGACAGGTTGTAGAGGAAGGAGTGCGACGTGATCTTCGACGAAAGCTGGTCTTCGTGAAACGCGCCCGCGCGGATGAAGAGCGAGTTGTTTACGTTAATTGGCCCCGTGTAAGTGATGCCCCGGAGCAGCGTCGGCTCGCTGCCATCGAGCGTGTAACGGATCGTCGCCCCGCGCGTCGGGCAGCTCAGCACCAGCGGAAATGGCGCGTTGAAAAACCCGCGTTCCGCGCTGAAATGCACCCGGCTGACCACGCCGTTGATGGTGCTCACGCCGTTCGGCGCATTGAAGGTGGGCGTGCCGAAGTAGCGATAGACGCCCTGCGCGTCGCGACCATACGAGTTGTCATTCCGCTGCTCGGGAAACTTCGGCGAGAAACCGCTCGCGAGCCGGCGCGGTGAGTCCGGGGTGAAGAGGCCGAGAAATTCTCCGTCGCCCGCCAGTTTGAAATTCGTGTGGAAGCGGTTCGTGCCGGTCGGCGCGCGGCGGTCCTTCGCCGAGGCCCAGACCACGAGATACTGGCCCGGCAAGATCGTGCGCGCCGGGAAAACCCAGCGGCCCGGCTCGTCCTCCTCGTCGCTCAGCGACCAGCCCGCGAGGTTCACCGAGCCGCTGCCCGCGTTGTAGAGTTCGATCCAGTCCTGCTCCTCGCCGTTCTCGTCCCTGGCCCCGCTCTGGTTCGAGACGTTGATCTCATTGATGACCACGCCAGTGACGTTCGCGTTCGGGTCCACGGTGTAACTCCACGAACCGCCTGCGAACGGATTCGGCACTGCCGCCACGTCTGTGATGCCGTGCCCGCCCGCCCACGCCACTGAGACGGGGCCGGTCGGCGCGGCGGCAAACTGGAATTGATACACCGAGTTCGGCATCGCGATGACGTTTGTGGCCGGAGCGCCATTGACCAAAAGGTCGGCGGCGTTCACGCCTGTCACGGTTTCGCTGAAGGTCACATCGATCTGCCCGAGCGCCTGCACCGTCGCGCTGGCGGCGGGGAACAGTAGCGCGACCGTCGGTGGCACGTTGTCCACCAGCGTGTAATTCCACGTCGCGCCCGGTGCGGTTTCGTCGAACGGATTGCCCGGCGTGGCCAGGTCCGTGATGCCGTGGCCCGTCGTCCAAGTGATGGCCACGTTACCCGGCGGAGGCTGCGCGAAAGTGAAGGTGTAGAAATTGCCTGCCGCGCTCACCCCCGTTACGCCCACGCCGGAGATGTTCAAATCATCCGCGCTCAAGCTCGTGACCGGCTCGCTGAACTGCACCACGACCTGCGTGAGCGTGTTCATGCTGCTGCCCGGCATCGGCGTCACACTCACGATGACCGGCGGATTCGTGTCCACGAGCACGCCGGCGAGCGAGCAGTCAAAGCCGAGGTCGCTGCTGCCGAGCGAAGTGTTGAACACCTGAATGGCGATGGTGTTCGTGCCGTTGACGAGGTAGGAGCCGAGCGACGTGAAATTGTAGAAATCGAACGGCGGCGGCTCGGGGGCGTTGGCCGCGAGCGTGGTGGCGGCAGGGACGGGATCGCCCGGGGAACCGGCCACGTTCACGCGCAGGCGCTCGCTGCCGTTGATCCAGACCACGTAGCCGTCGTCCACCATCGCGCCGAACCGCAGCGCGGAGAATTCCGCCACGTTGGTGACCACAAACGTCCGGCGCAGGAAGATGCACGAGTAGTTGTTGATCATGTCCGTGAGCTGCGTGCCGCCCGGCAGCACGTCGCCATACCAGAAAGGCGCGGGCGCGTTAGCGAAGGCCGAGTCGTTGAACGAATTGCTCCGCCACGAACTCGCATCCGGTGCCGACGCCTCGCTGGTTCCGCGCAGCCAGCGCCAGGTGGCGTTGGTGGAAAAGATAGAAAATTCGGCCGCCTGCGTGACGAGGGCAGAGCAGATCAGGGCTAGGGCCACGAATGTCTTTTGGGTCATGCGCATGAAACTAGCAGACCCCAAGTGACAATGCCGCAACTTTTTTTGCCCCCGGACGAACGCGTGGGAAAATCCGTCCCGGCAGGACGACGCTGCCGCGCCGCCCCAAATGCCGCCCGACGCTCCACCGCCGAACGCGACAAACCGGAACGCATTCGAACGGAAACCAGAAGGAGTTTTAGATGGGGCAGAGCGGCAACTCTGCCCTGCCCAAATCGCGGTAGGGCGGTCGCTGCTGCGCCGCCTTCCGGTGGGGTGAAACTCCGTTGAACCCGGAACCCATTCCGTTGGTTCCACCACTGCGACTTGCGCTGATGCGACACCGGCCACGTGCTGAACTCATAAGTGATTTTTCGTGGTACGCGCCTGTAGAATGAACCCGCTCGTCGCAAGCTTCCAACCCGGACATCCTCTGCTTTCTGGAGTTCACCGTGTATGAATTGCCGATTGTTACTGACCCCTTTCCTCCGAACAACCCCAGGCGTGCCCGTCGCGCGAATGGGCGTCAATAGGGCCTGAATGCCGTTTCGCGTTCTAATGCAGACTCGCCAAGGGCAATCCGGTCAGGAAGAGTCGGAGGAAGAAAAAACAACCCACATGAAACCAACGCCAGCACTCGACAGTTACAAGCCTCTATCTGTTCGTGGCCAAAACACTTTTCTGGGACAGAGCTTGAGCACCGTGCAACTACTCTCAGTTTATTTTGCCCTGCTGTTCGCCAGCAGCCTGGTCACGGTGCGCGGGCAATCCGCGCTCGACGGGTTCAATCCGAACGCGAATGGGGTTATTTGGGCGATCGTCATCCAGCCCGACGGCAAAATCCTTCTCGGCGGCGATTTCACCACCCTCGCGCCGAACGGCGGAGTGTCGGTGACGCGCAACCGCATCGCACGTCTCAACCCAAACGGGACGCTCGACACTGCTTTTAACCCGAACGCCAACAATACCGTCTATGCCATCGCGCTCCAGGCGGATGGCAAGATTCTCGTGGGTGGCACATTCGCAGGCGCGAGCAGCGTTGGCGGGCAATCACGCAATCGCATCGCCCGCCTCGATCCCGCCACCGGCCTGGCTGATTCGTTCAATCCGAACGCAAACGCTGAGGTCCGTGCCATTGCGGTGCAGGCGGACGGAAAGATCCTGGCGGGCGGTTCGTTCTTTGGAGCGAGCAGCATCGGTGGGCAGACACGCAACCGCATCGCGCGGCTCGATCCCAGCACTGGAGCGGCTGATTCGTTTAACCCGAACGCCAACAGTGGTGTCGTCGCCATCACGGTCCAACCGGACGGCAGGATCCTGGCGGGCGGCTTCTTCACCCACATCGGCGGACAGACACGCAGCCGCCTGGCCCGGCTTGATGCGGGCACTGGTCTGGCTGACACGTTCAACCCGAATGCGAATAATTCTGTCGATGCCATCGCGCTGCAGGCGGACGGAAAGATTCTGGCGGGTGGCGGCTTCACCAATATCGGCGGCCAACCCCGCAGCCGCATCGCGCGACTCGACTCTGGGACGGGTGCGGCCGATTCGTTCAACCCGAACGCGAACGAGGATGTCGTTGCCATCGTGGTGCAGGCGGACGGCAGGGTTCTGGCGGCCGGCGGTTTCACGAGCATCGGCGGACAGACGCGCCGTTACATTGCCCGCCTAAATCCCACTGATGGTTTGGCCGATTCCTTCAACCCGAATTCGAGCGGCGGCATCCTCGCCCTCGCACTGCAGCCGGACGGCAAGATTCTGGCGGGCGGCTTTTTCTCGACCCTCACGCCGAACGGCGGAGCGCCGGTCACGCGTAACAACATCGCTCGACTAGAAACCGACGGTCGGCTCGACCAGACCCTTAATCTCAGCACCGTCGTGGGATATGTTTGGGCTATCGCTCTTCAGCCGGACGGCAAGATTCTGATCGGCGGCGCCTTTGCGGATATTCTCGGTGCGCCAAGCAGCTACATCGCGCGGTTTAATACGGACGGCACGCTTGATACCGCTTTCAACCCGAACGCGGACGGGGATGTCTATGCAATTGCGGTGCAGTCAGACGGTAAGATTCTAGTAGGCGGTACTTTTTCAAACATCGGCGGGCAACCGCGCAATCGGATTGCGCGGCTCAACCCCACGACCGGCGCGCCAGACTCGTTCAATCCGAACGCGAACAATGCTGTCGTTACCATCGCGGTGCAGCCGGACGGCAGGATCCTGGCGGGCGGCTCCTTCACAAATATCGGCGGGCAACCGCGCAACCGCCTCGCACGCCTCGATGCCAGCACCGGCTTGGCGGACTCGTTCGACCCGAACGCGAACTTTTTTGTCCGTGCCATTGCGGTGCAACCAGACGGGAAGATTTTGGTCGGAGGCAGTTTCAACGGTGTGAATAGCATCGGCGGACAGTCGCGGAATCGCATCGCCCGGCTCGATCCCGGCACCGGTTTGGCAGATTCGTTCGATCCAAACGCGAACAATGAAATTTATACCGTCGTTGTGCAGGCGGACGGCAAGATTGTAGTGGGTGGTCGTTTCAACGGAACGAACAGCATCGGCGGACAGACGCGTAATCGCATCGCCCGGCTTAATTCCTCCACCGGATTGGCAGATACCTTTAATGCGGACGTTGACGAGTCGGTTCTCTCAATAGCGGTCCAAGTGGATGGCAAAGTTCTGGTGGCCGGCGGTTTCGCGAGCATTGGCGGGCAGCCGCGCAGCTTTTTAGCTCGTCTCTCGAACGACACCGTGGCGGAGCAAGATCTAAATGTGACGCAAAACGCCGCGACGTGGACGCGCGGCGGCTCCAGCCCGCAGTTCACGCGTGTGACCTTTGAGGATTCAACCGACGGTGTGAATTACAGTTTTCTCGGCCACGGCACGGCTGCCGGCAGCAACTGGACTCTGACCGGTTTGAACCTCTCCATCGGGCAGAACCTCTACATCCGCGCCCGCGGCTATTACCACAGTGGCTATTCCAACGGTTCGGAGAGCAACACGGAATCGGTGCGGAATGCGTTCCTGAGCCCGACCCTACCGCCGCTCTTGAAGATTCAACGCAGCGGGAACACGAATATCGTGCTGTCGTGGGCGACGAACTTCAACGGCTTCACGCTGGAGTCCAAGACCAACCTCAACACCAACGTCTGGAGCGTCGTAACGAACGCGCCCGCCCTCAGCGGTACGAACAATGTCGTGACCAACGCCATCGGCGGCTCGACCAAGTTCTACCGCTTGCGCCAATAACGGACCCGATTGCGAAGGAAATTATGAAAACCAAAAACCTCTTACTCGTCTGCTGCCTGTCCACGGCTTTGATTTCGCCGACTGACGCGGCGGGTCAAACTTTTACGAATTTATACAGCTTTACCGCGCTCCAAATGTCTTCGCCCATGTCGTTCACGAATAGTGACGGCGCTCAACCCTATGCGGGATTGGTTTTTTCCGGCAACAGGCTCTATGGAACGGCCTATGGAGGTGGCAGCGTGAATGCCGGGACGGCATTCGCAATCGACACGGATGGCTCGGATTTTGCGAACTTGCGCAACTTCATCAGCGGCACTGGCGTTCGCCCGTATGGCAGGTTGGTTTTTTCTGGTAACAATCTGTATGGAGTCACGTCGCAAAACAGTTCCATCTCCGGCCCGGGCAAAATCTTTCGCATGAACAGCGACGGCTCCAGCTACACGGTTCTTCGCACTTTTGCGCCGCTCATCAATTCGACCAACAGTGACGGAGCAACGCCGTATGCTGGTCTCGTTCTCGCCGGGGAAAGACTTTATGGGACAACTCTTGGCGGTGGCACTGCGGGCTCAGGCACGATCTTCTCCCTCAACACGAATGGCAGCACTTTTACCAACTTGCATAACTTTCCAGCTCTCCTCAATTCCACCAACAGCGATGGTGTCTTGCCCTACGGTGGGTTGATTGTGTCCGGAAACCGGCTGTATGGCACGGCGGCCGAGGGAGGCAATTCGGGAAGCGGCACCATCTTCGCCATGCAAACGAACGGCTCCAATTTCACGGTCCTGCACCATTTTGCGCCCTCCCTCGATTTCACCAACAGCGACGGCGCGCGTCCGCGGGGTGCATTGATCGAATCGGCCGGTGTGCTCTATGGCACGACATTTTACGGAGGCAGTTCGGCCGCGGGCACTGTGTTCGCTTTGAACATTGATGGCACTGGCTTTACTAATCTGCATCATTTTTCCGGGCTTTCCGGGAACACCAATAGCGACGGAGTTCATCCGGACGCAGGTTTGCTTTTATCGGGTAGCACCTTGTATGGAACGGCGAGTGGCGGCGGCAGTGTTGGAGCGGGCACCGTGTTCTCGCTCAAGAGCGATGGATCGGGCTTTACCACGTTGTATGGTTTCACCGGTGTGGATGACGGAGCCAGCCCAAGCAGCGATTTGGCTCTCTCAGCGAACGTGCTTTACGGGACGACGGTCTATGGTGGCGGTGGAAATAACGGAACGGTCTTCAGCTTAACCTTGCCTGCCGGCATCGCCCCGCCATTGACGATCGCTTTCTCTGGAGTGGATGTCGTGCTGTCGTGGGCAACAAACTTCCCCGGCTTCACGCTGGAGTCCAAGACCAACCTCAACACGAATCTTTGGAGCATCGTCTCGCCCGCGCCGGTCGTCAGCGGCACGAACTACCTCGTGACCAACGCTATCAGCGGCTCGGCGCGTTTCTACCGCTTGCGCCAATGACCTTTTGCACCCGCGCGGAAAAGGAAAGGGGTCCGTTCTAACAATCGACTATTGGGGTTGGCGCTCCGCAGAACGGCGGGGGCGTTGTGGAAAGTAGCCGGGGGCAAGCCCTGGCCTCCGATAGCACGACTGAACACACCAAACCCGCTGCATGCCTCCGTTCATTCTTACGCCGGAACCATGAAGTGGAAGCCTCACGCCAAGGTCGCGAAGGTCCGCGAAGAAAAAGGCGCACTGGGATGAACTGGCCCGTGGGGGAAGAACACTTTTCAGTGAAAGATCTCCGCCCCACCAGAAGGCCCGTTCCTTTGATCCCTTCGCGGCCTTGGCGTGAGGCAGGTTGGATTCCAACGGCATGGTTACGGCTTAGTCCGCACCTGCGCGCCGTTCCACATTCTGCCCCATCGGCCGATCATTGCGCCGCCGGTAATTTTTCCAGCATCGCCTGCG
>JBBQYK010000012.1:0-27005 GCA_038208765.1 Verrucomicrobiota bacterium | reverse complement strand
AAACACCCCGCGTGTCCTCCGCCCGGGAAAGTTTCTATTCGCAATGGCGCACGTCGCTCCGCCCGTTCGGCGTCCTGCGCGAGAACGATCTTCCGCCCGAGGCGCTGTTGCAAAACATCTGGCATCATCAACGCATCCTTCGCGAGGAACTGAAACTTGCGGACAGCCGTGCGCTCCGCGTGCTGCATCCCGGCTTCTGGAATCACGGCGCGGGTCCCGACTTTCGAGACGCGGTGTTGCAGTTCGGCAGCGAGCCGCCGGTGACGGGCGAAGTGGAAATCGATCTGCAAGCGTCCGGCTGGAAAGCCCACGCGCACGACCGCAATCCGAACTTCAAGAACGTCAGGCTTCACGTTTTGTGGGAAGGCGCTGCGGGTGAGGAGTCACTGCCCACGCTCGCACTGAAATCTTTCCTCGACGCGCCGCTCGTTGAACTTGCGCTCTGGCTCACGACCGATGCAGCGCAGAAATATCCCGAGGGCTTGCTCGGCCAGTGCGCCGGGCCGCTGCGTGATCTTTCGCGCGCGCAACTCGATCAGTTGCTGAACGAGGCCGCGCTCGTGCGCTTCGAGCGCAAGGCCGCCGACCTGAACGCCCGCGCGCGGCAGTGCGGCTGGGAACAGGCGCTTTGGGAGGGAATGCTCCGTGCGCTCGGCTACCGCCAGAACGTGTGGCCCATGCAGCGCGTTGGCGAGTTGCGCGGACGCTTGGGCAAAACTTCGCTCATCAGTACCCAGGCGCGACTGCTCGGGGTCAGTGGATTGCTGCCCAACGATCTCACGCGCCAGCAACGCAGCGCGGACACCTATCTCCGCACCGTCTGGGATCATTGGTGGCGCGAGCGCGATGCGTTCAGCGATTGCACTCTCCCGAAAACTCTTTGGAAGATGAATGGACTGCGCCCAGCCAATCATCCACACCGCCGTCTCGCCCTCGCCGCACATTGGGCCGGCGACGCGAAGTTGTTCCAGCGACTCGACCAGTGGTTCACCACGCCGCAGCCGGACGGCGCGCTCGATGAATCGCTGTTGAAATGTCTTCAGCCAAGCGCGGATGAATTCTGGTCGCGCCACTGGACGCTGCGCTCGGCGGCGATGCCCAAGCCGCAGCCCTTACTCGGCGCGACGCGCGCAACCGATCTCGCCATCAACGTGATTCTCCCGTGGCTCTGGTTGCGCGCGCGTGAAGGCGCGAACGCCAGGCTGCAAGCCGAGGCTGAGCGCCGCTACTTCGCGTGGCCCGCTGCGGAAGATAACGCGGTGCTGCGCCTCGCGCGTGACCGTCTGCTCGGTGGACGTCGCGACGTGAAGCTCGCCAACGCCGCGATGCAGCAAGGCGTGATGCAAGTGGTGAGTGACTTCTGTCACCACTCGAACGCCCTGTGTGCGGACTGCAAGTTTCCCGAGCTGGTGAAAAACTGGCGAATCGGGACGGTGTAACCAAAAAATCCTCACGCAAAGGACGCAAAGGACGCGAAGGAAGAATGACAATGTTCCGCGCCTTGTTCACTTTGCACTTTGCGTCCTTCGCGGCCTTTGCGTGAGGTCAAGTTCTGGAAACTAGTTTTACCGCTGGCACTTCGGACACCACGCCGTCGTCCGGCCGCCGATGGTGCCGCGCGCCAGCTTCGCGCCATCGCGAGGACATTTTCCGCCCACCGCCCAGCGCTCGTGATAAAACCAACCGCGCGGAGGGTCATTGAAATCGTGACTGACGTGTTTCATCGCGCCTGCGCAGACGAAGCGGATTTCCTTCCACAGTGCCTTGCTTTGCGCGGCGGAAAGTTCGCCACCGGGACGCAACGGATTCAGCTTGGCGCGCCAGAGAATTTCATCCGCCATCCAGTTGCCGACACCGGGGAAATGAATCTGCACCAGCAGCAGGGCCTTGAGCGGCAGACGGCGGCGGCGCGTCAGCACCTCGCGCAAGATGTCGCGGGTGAACGCATCCGAAGTGAGCGGCGGCGCGATCTCCGACCACCACGGCGGCTCGCCCGCGCCTTGAAACCAGAGCACGCGCCCGAACATGCGCGGGTCGCTGAACACCAGCGCGCGCCGCTGCTGCCGCAGCACGAGGTGATCATGCTTCTCAGAAACGAAGCCCGCACCTTCCGTGCGCAGCTTGCCCGTCATGCCGAGATGAATCGCCAGCCACGCGCCGCGCGCGAAGCGGAAGGCCATCTGCTTCCCGCGCGCCTCCGAGGCGAGCAGTTTCGCGCCGGTGAGTTCACGTTCTAACGCAACGAGGTCCACGTCGCGAAAAAGGCGCTTCTCCGCGTGCAGTTCCACGGCGAGGACTTTCGCTCCCACGCCCGCGTCCCATTGCTTGCGGTAATATTCGACTTCGGCCAGTTCCGGCATGGCGCGGAGGTTAGTGACGGCCCAGCGCGGGTGACAATAGTTTGAGCAAAATCTCCTGCGACGCTTGCTGCATCCACCGAAGTTTCAGTCCAGCCAGTTCTCAACGCGCAGACCGGGAAGGTCCGCGAAGTCGCGCAGATTGCGGGTAAGCAGGACGGCGTCGTGGGCGATACAGATGGCGGCGATCTTCAAATCCATCGTGCCCTTGCGACGGTGCAGGGTTTGCAAGTGGTGGAAAAGTTCCGCCGCCTCGTGGTCGAACGGCAGGATGGCGAGCTTGGCGAGGGATTCGATGCTCGCTTGAAGGCGGGCATAACCCTCGACCTGCTCCACACCCGCCCGGTGCTGCCGCAGGAACCCAATCCACCCCTGCAATGTTTCCTCGGCGGCGACGATGCAGGAGAAAACATCCGCGCCGGCCTCTTCGATGCGCGCGGTGAGCCGCTGGGCGGCGGCGGAGTTTTCCCTCAGCTCACGAAAATGGTTGGTGTCGAGGACGACGAACATGCCGGCTCAGCGGACGCCTTCGCTTTTGCGCCATTCCTCACCAATCCGATCCGCCGCGCGATCCGTCTCGTCTCCCTTGGACGTCCCGATGATTTCACGCCAGGCAGACTTCGCGACCGGCTGCAGTTTCTTTTCCAATTGCGCCACGCGCTCGGTGAGTTCGGTCAGCTTCAGTTCAATCTTCTCGCTACTCATGGCCGGAATGTGGCAGCGGGTGATTTCTCCCGCAAGCTTGCGAGAAGGCCCGCCAAGCGCTGGCCTGATATTTTTCTCCGTCTGCGGGAGCAAATCCACTTCACTGCCGTCCAAACTTTTATGAAACGGATTTTCTGTCTCGCCGTCGCCGGACTGCTCGCACACTCCGCCGCCCACGCCCGCGTCAAAATGGTCGCGCTGCCGGATCGGGCGCGCGTGGTCGTGTCGCTTACCAATCCTGACGCCACGCTCGTCGAGGAGGAGCGGCTCATCATGCTCCAGAAGGGCGTCAACAAAGTGGATTTCTCGTGGCGCGGCGTGAGCATCGACGGATCAAGCATCCAGGTGCGCGCGCTCACGCATCCCGCGGACGTGAAGGTGCTCAACACCAGTTATCCGCCGAATGAAAACGCGCTCATTTGGGAAATCTCCAGCCCTGTGGCGCAGGAGGAGCGCGTGCGGATTTCCTATCTGCTCTCCGGTCTTTCGCGCGAGGTCACGTATCGCGCGGTGGCGGAGCCGAACGAGAAATCCATGACGCTGCGCAACTATCTTCGACTCCACAACAATTCTGGCGAAGACCTGACTGACGCAGAAGTCGCCGTCGGCTACGGCAGCAATTTCAAGAAGACCATCGCGCACGAGGAAGTTTTGGAAATGCTTTCGGAGCGCGTGGCTGATTTGCCCGTGCGAAAAGTTCTGACTTGGGACGCGGCCAGCCAGCCGTGGGACCCGGAGTATCAGAAGAACACCGTGGGCATTCCGCTCAATTACGTCATCACCAACGCCACGGCGGCGAAGCTCGGCACGCACACCATGCTGCCGGGCAAGGTGCGCATCTTCATCAAGACCAAAGACCAGGCCGCTGACGCGGACGGACAGGCGACGGAAGGCGTGGCGTTCACGGGCGAGGACTGGGCGAAGCTCACGCCGGTGGATCGCGAGATGAGCCTGTTCATCGGTCAGAGCCGCGACGTGAAGGTCACGCAGCGCAAGACCAAAGAGGAGAAGACGAACATCCGCCGCAACAACTCGAACACCATCGTGCTGAATGACGTGGACGAGATTTACAAAATCGAGATCGAGAATTTCAAAAAGGAGCCGGTGAACCTCACGCTGGTCGAGCACATCCCCGGCTACTGGATAATGGTCGAGAACAGCCATGCCGCGCAGTTCAAGAAGAAGGACGCGTTCACGTTCGAATACAATCTGGTGCTCCCCGCCGAATCCACGGGTGAGAAGAAGACGACGGTCACGTTCAACATCAACCGCGTGAATGTGCAGGGGAATGAGCCGTCGTCGTTCTGAGCAAGTCGCTGAAAGACAGACCGCTTTATGAACTTCACAAAATATTTCAATCTCGCCGCCGCCCCTTTGGACTGCGGTGGCAAGCGTAGCGCGACACCGCTTTGGGAGGACGCGGAGCGTCGGGGCCGTCTGGCGTGTTCGAAAGCGCGGTCGCCGCTCCGCTCTGCCGGCGCAGTCCATAGGGCCGTCGTGTTCTTTTGCGTGCTGGTCATTTTCATCGCCGCCACCGCCCACGCCCGCATCAACGTCGTCACCCTCCCCGACCGCGACACGGTGCAACTCACCATCTACAACTCCGCCGACCTGACGCTGGTGAAGGAGACGCGGCATCTGACGTTCAAGAAGGGGATCAACAAGCTGGAGTTCTCGTGGGCGAACACGCTCATCGATCCGACCTCAGTGGAGTTCCGGCCGCTGACGCATGTGAGCGAGGTGGAATTGCAGGACACGAGCTTTCCGCCGCGCGTGGCGAACACGCTGGAGTGGCGGATCAATTCCGAGTTCGCGGGCGAAGTGGTGGTGGAGATTCGATACTTCACAAGCGGCATTTCCTGGAGCGCGGATTACGTGTGCGAAGCAAACAAGAACGAGACACTGATGGACTTCTCCGGCGCGGTGCGGGTCACGAACAACAGCGGTGAGGATTACGAAAATGCCCAGGTGCGGCTGGTCGTGGGCATCATCCGGCTGGTGCAGGAAATTGCCGACCTCGCGCGCGCCGGCAAGCCGGGGATGCCGACGACGACCGCTTTGGCCGTCAGCTCGCCTGCGCCCGCTGCGATGCCCGCCAAGATGCTCGCCTTCGGTGCCATGATGGAAGCCGACAAGTCGGCGGCCATGAAGCCCAAGGAAATCCAGAAGGAAGGTCTCTCCGAGTATTTTATGTACACGGTCGAGGGCCGCGACACGATTCCCAACGGCTGGGCCAAGCGCCTGCCGTCTTTCAAGACCGACGGCGTGTCCCTCACGAGCTACTACAAGTTCGAGGTCGAGCGCTTCGGCGATCAGGTCATGCGCTACTACCAGTTCACCAACTCCGTCGCGAACAAGCTGGGCAAGGAACCGCTGCCCGACGGCGCGGTGAAGGCGTTTCGCTTCACCACGGACGACAAACTCTACGCCTTCGTCGGCCGCACGGCGGTGAAATACATTCCCATCGATGAGTTTGTGGAACTGGAACTGGGCAACGATCTCGAAGTGGCCGTGAAGCCCGTGCTCATGGACTGGCAGAAGACCGACGTGCAGTTCGACAACGACGGCAACGTGAAGGGCTGGACGACAAAGGAGACCTGGGAGATCGAAGTGCAAAACTCGAAGGAGATTCCCGTGACCCTCGACATCCGCCGCAATTTCGCCGGCGACTGGACGCTGACCAGCGCGCAGAAATACGAGAACGTGGACAAGACGAAAGTGAAGTTCGTCCTGCCGGTCGCGTCCCGTGCGAAGCAAAAATTCACCTACGAACTCGTGACCAAACATGGAACCAATGCAACACGCTAAAACCGTGAGTGAGAAAGTGGGTGAGTGGGTGAGTGGGAGACTGGCCCGCGTCTCTTCACTCACTCACTCACCCACCCACTTTCTCACTTACCAGTTCGTGGCATGTGCATTGGTCCTGTCGAGTGCGCTCATTGCCAACGCGCGCATCAACGTCGTCACGTTGCCTGACCGCGACACGGTGCAGCTCACGATTTACAACTCGGTCGATCTCACACTGGTCAAGGAGACGCGGCATCTCACGTTCAAGAAGGGGATCAACAAGCTGGAGTTCTCGTGGGCCAACACGCTCATCGATCCCACGTCGGTCGAGTTCAAGGCGCTGACGCACGCGGATGAAGTCGAGGTAATGGACACGAGCTTTCCGCCGCGCGTCGCGAACACTCTGGAGTGGAGAATCAATTCGGAGTTCGCGGGCGAAGTTGTGGTGGAGATTCGTTACTTCACGAGCGGCATTTCTTGGAGTGCGGACTACGTCTGCGAGGCGAACAAGAACGAGACGGCGATGGATTTCTCCGGCGCGGTGCGGGTGACGAACAAGAGCGGGGAAGACTACGAGAACGCACAGGTGCGGCTCGTAGTCGGCGTGGTGCGATTGGTCGAGGAAGTGGTCGCGCTGGCGCGGCGGCAGTCGGGCGAGAAGAAGGACGCCTCCACCAGCGAAGTGCTATCGAAGGCTATGGCCATGGACTCGGGGCGTTTCTCCCGGATGCGTGGCGGGGCGATGGATGCGCTGGACCGCGCCAAGGAAATCACCAAGGAAAGTCTCTCCGAGTATTTCATTTTCACCGTCGAGGGGCGCGACACGATTCCCAATGGCTGGGCGAAGCGTCTGCCGTCGTTCAAGACCGAAGCCGTGCCGCTGACGAGCTATTACAAGTTCGAGAAGGAACGCTTCGGCGACCGCGTGATGCGCTATTACCAGTTCACCAACTCGGTCGCGAACAAGCTGGGGAAGGAGCCGCTGCCGGACGGCGCGGTGAAGGCGTTCCGCTTTGCGAGCGATGACCGGCTCTATGCCTTCGTCGGGCGCACGGCGGTGAAATACATTCCGATCAACGAGTTCGTGGAACTGGAGCTGGGCAACGACCTCGAGGTCTCTGTGAAGCCCGTGCTCATGGACTGGCAGAAGACGGACATCGCCTTCAGCAACAACGGCAACGTGCGCGGCTGGACGACGAAGGAGACGTGGGAGATCGAGGTGCAGAACTCGAAGGACATCCCAGTGGTCGTGGACATCCGCCGCACCTTCCCCGGCGACTGGACGCTGACCACGACGCAGAAATACGAGAACGTGGACAAGGCGAAGGTGAAGTTCATCCTGCCGCTCGCCGCGCGCGGGAAGCAGAAGTTTAACTACGAAGTGGCCACTCGGCATGGGACGAACGCGCAGCGGTAGGAGTGGCAAGTAGGCGTTTTTGTCCCGAAGGGACAACCGGAAATTAGCCAGACACAAAGTGTCTGGGACTCGACGGTCAGATTGTTCGTCCTGAAAGGACGATGGAAAATACGGTTAATGTTGGGCGGCGTTTATTCCCTCCACTGTCCTTTCAGGACAGATGTTCAAAACCACACCAACCAGCCACTTCGTGGCTGGCTAATTTCCTGAGCCGCTTCGCGGCTGAACAACGTGACCGGCCAGTGGGTCATTTCCATTTGCGGATTGCCCCTCGCCGCCCCGTCTCGCAAAGTCACGGCACATTGCTGAAATGAAAATTGCCATCATCGGTCTCGGTTACGTCGGTCTGCCTCTCGCTTTGCAATTCGCCAAAAATGGCGTGGACGTGATCGGGCTGGACATCGACACGGAAAAAATCGCGGTGCTCAATCGCGGCGGGAGCTACATCAAGCACATCCCGGCGGCGGACGTGAAACGCGCGGTGCAGTCGAAGCGCTTTGCGGCGGCGGCGGATTTCTCGCGCGTGCGCGACGTGGGCGCGGTCATCATCTGCGTGCCCACGCCGTTGAACAAGAACCGGGAGCCGGACATCTCGTACATCCTCAAGACCGGCGAGGCCATTGCGCCGCATCTGGCGCGCGGCACGGTGGTGATTCTCGAATCCACGACGTATCCGGGCACGACGGACGAGGATTTGCTCGGCGTGCTGGAGAAGGGATCGAAGCTCAAGGCGGGCAAAGATTTTCACCTCGCGTTCTCGCCTGAGCGCGAAGACCCCGGCAACCCGAGCAGCCGCGTGGCCCACATTCCGAAAGTCATCGGCGGTCTGACGCCCACCTGTCTGGCGAAGGCGATGGCGGTGTACAAACACGCGGTGGAAAACCTCGTGCCCGTGTCCTCCTGTCGCGCGGCGGAATCCACCAAGCTGCTCGAGAACATTTTCCGCGCGGTCAACATCGCGCTCGTGAACGAACTCAAGGTCGTCTATGCCGCGATGGGCATTGACGTGTGGGAGGTCATCGAGGCGGCGAAGACGAAGCCGTTCGGCTTCATGCCGTTTTATCCGGGGCCGGGCCTGGGCGGGCATTGCATCCCGATTGATCCGTTTTACCTGACGTGGAAGAGCCGCGAGTTCGGACAGAGCACGAAGTTTATCGAACTGGCGGGCGAGGTGAACACGGCCATGCCGAAGTATGTCGTCTCGCGCGTCGCCGATGCGCTGAACGACCGCAGCCGCGCGCTCAAGGGCAGCCGCGTGCTGCTGCTGGGCCTCGCCTACAAGGCGAACGTGGACGACATGCGCGAGTCTCCGACGTTCGTGCTCATGGATTTGCTGGCGGCGGCGGGCGCGAAGGTGGCGTATTACGATCCGCACATTCCCATCATCCGCCCGACGCGCGAGCACCAGCAGTGGACGGGCACGAAGTCGGTGAAGTGGGACCGCAAGACGATGGCGGGCTACGATCTCGTGCTGATTTCCACGGCGCACGCGGACGTGAATTACGCGCAGCTCGCGCAATGGGCGCCGCTCATCGTGGACACCCGCAACGCGATGGCGAAGGTGAAGACGAAGGCGGGGCAGGTGTGGAAGGCGTGAACAGCGGAACGACGATTTTCCAACGCAAACTGCTGCTCTTCATTTTCGCGGCTGTCGCGATGAACGGGCTGGTGTTTGCGGTTTTCGTGCTGGGACGAATGTCATCCTGGGTGGTGGGCGATGACATGCTCAACGGGCGCATGGATCGTGATGGTGGAATGCTTGAACATGCCGTTGCCGAGCTTTTGTTCACGCCCAGCGGAGTCAGCATTGAATTTGTCACGGTCCTATTTTTCTCCGTCGGGTTTCTAGCTCTGCTCTGGCACACGTTGTTTCGATCTGAAAATCCCAAGGCCTGAGCGGACTCGATGTCCTCCTGTTGATGCGTTCGGAAAACTCAAATTCAAACCTTCTCTGGCTCGTCGCCCACACGCGTCCGCGTTGCTAGAAGAGGATGGTGCGTTATTGCGAAGACCTCGGCGTGGCCGCGCCCCAAGCCCGGAGGGCTTGAACGTGAATAGCCCCGGGTGAAACCCGGGGAACACGCCCCAACCAGGAGCGCAACCCCGGAGGGGTTGAACCCGATGGCTCTCGCATCACCCGCAGTTCGACCCCTCCGGGGTCGCGTCCGCACCACACGTTTCACCTCCGGTTGCACCGGGGGCTATTCACGTTGAAGCCCTCCGGGCTTCCCCCTTCGTGCCCTTGGCATTCTTGGAGTGAGGCGCGGATGGCATGAACGCCATAGAATTTGGTTTTTGGAATTTGAAGTTTGTTTGGCTTTTGGAGTTTGAATTTTGGAATTTCCCCCGCGTTGTCAATGAACGTCGAAAACATCAATTCCCTCATCTGGCTCGTCGCCCACACCCGTCCGCGCTGCGAGAAGAAGGTGGTGCGGTATTGCGAAGACCTGGGCGTGGTCACGACGCTGCCCATCTATCGCTCGGTGAAAAAGTATCGCGGCAAGACGGTGACGTTCGAGAAGCCGCTCTTTCCCGGCTACGTTTTTCTGCACGGGCCGCGCGAGCTGCGCGGGAAAATTCTGCAAAGCGATTACGTGGCGAACCTGCTCGACGTGCCGGACGAGGCGGAGTTCGAGCGGCAGTTGAGCGACATCCTGCGCGCGCTGGAGACGGGGCTGGAAATCCAGCTCGCGCCCGAGATCGGCCAGGGCACGCGCGTGAAGATCAAACACGGCGCGCTGGCCGGCATCGAGGGTTGGGTCGAGAAGCGCCACGGTTTCGACATGGTGCTGCTGCGGCTGGATTTCATCGGGCAGGCGGCGGCGGTGAAATTGAACGCGGGGGATTTGGAGCCGGTCTGAGCGGAGCGGCGGACAGCCAGGTCCGCAGTCCGTGCAGCGGTCCTGAGGTGATCTATTTCCCGAAGATTTGGGGCGGACAAAGATTTCGGATTTCCAATCTTTGTCCGCCCCACATCTTTGGGAAATTCTGCGGAAGGTTTGGAAAATAACAGCGGCATGGCCCCAGCGGGCATTGTGCCACGGAACTGATTTGCCTAGAGAGGGCACGAACACGCGGACTCGGCGGTCCGCGCTCCGGCTGATTGCGGCTTGTCTTGCCCGTGGAACTTCCGCACCGTCTCGCCTCACGTTATGGCAAAAAAAGCACTGATCACCGGCATCACCGGACAGGATGGTTCGTATCTCGCGGAGCTGTTGCTCGGCAAAGGCTATGAGGTGCATGGCATCATCCGGCGCGCGAGCACGTTCAACACGGGGCGGCTGGAGGAGATTTATCAAGACCCGCATCAGAGCGGCAAACGCCTCTTCCTCCACTACGGCGATCTCTCCGACGGCAGCGCCATGTCGCGGCTGGTCGGGAAAATTGCGCCGGAGGAAATCTACAATCTCGCCGCGCAGAGCCATGTGCGCGTGAGCTTCGACGCGGCGGAATACACGGCGGACATCACGGCCACGGGCACGGTGCGCTTGCTGGAGGCGATTCGCGAGACGGGCGTGAAGGCGCGGTTTTATCAGGCGTCGTCGAGCGAGATGTTCGGCCTGGTGCAGGAAGTGCCGCAGAGGGAGAATACGCCGTTTTATCCGCGCTCGCCGTATGGTTGCGCGAAAGTCTACTCGCACTGGATCACGGTGAATTATCGCGAGAGCTATGGGATGCACGCGAGCAGCGGCATCCTCTTCAACCACGAATCACCGCGCCGCGGCGAAACTTTCGTCACGCGCAAAATCACGCGCGCCGTCGCTAACATCAAAACCGGTCTGCAGAAGAAACTTTACCTCGGCAACCTCGACGCCAAGCGCGACTGGGGTTACGCGAAGGAATACGTCGAGGCCATGTGGCTGATGCTGCAACAGCCGGAGCCGGATGATTACGTGATCGCGACGAACGAGACGCATTCGGTGCGGGAATTTCTGGAGCACGCCTTCACCTGCGTCGGTTTGAAGTGGGAAGACTACGTGGACTTCGACGAACGCTACACGCGCCCGGCGGAAGTGGATTTGCTCATCGGCGATTACAGCAAGGCGAAGCAGAAGCTGGGCTGGGAGCCGAAGACGAAATTCACCGAACTGGTGAAGCTGATGGTCGAGGCGGACTTGAAGAAGGTTTCCGACAAGCTTGCCGGCAAGGTGAAGGTGATGGAGCAGGAGTAGGCGGTTCACTTCCCGCGCGCTTCACTCATCGCCGTCACCACGCGCTCGGCCACGCGCGACCATTGGTGTCGTGCAAGCAGCTTTTCCGCCCAGCCGGAAATCGTATCCGGCATCACGCCCAGGGCGCGGTTCATCGCCCGCTTGAACGAATCGTAATCGGTGTTCAAGAACGGCAACCCGGCGTCGTCCATCGCCTCCAGCGTGGGCGGCAGCGAGGAAAACACCGGACACGCCCCGGCGAGCAGCGCTTCCACCGGCGGCATTCCGAAGCCTTCGTGATCTGAGAAATACACCAGCGCGCGGGCCTGGTGCAGCAGTTCGCGGTAGGCCGGCTCGGCCAACCGCTCCGAGTGCAGCCAGCCGACCCGCGCCGGACAGCGCACGCCGGGCGGCAATCCGCCAATCAGATCGATGTCGCCCTCGAACCCTGATTCATCCTGCCAGCGGCGCAGCCAGGCCACGGCCAGGTCGCTGCGCTTGTGCGGCCAGCGGGCGGTGAGGGCCACGATGCGGTTCTCGCGCGCCACCTCGAGTCGCGGCGGACGTTCAAAGCCGATGCCCACGCAACAGACGCGCGGCTCGGGCAGCGAATGCTTGCGCGCCACGCGGCGGACTTCGTGCGCGGTGAACTCGGTGTTGGTGAAAATCAATTCCGCGTCGCGAATCGTCGCCAGCATGGAGCGGCGGAAATATTGGTTCTCAATGGCCGGCACCTGACCGGGATATTCGGAGGCATACACATCGTGCATCATGTCGTGGACATACACGGCGAGCCGCACGGGCGGGCGGCGGAGAAACGAAGCGAAGCCCTTGGGCAGCAGCAGCCAGTCGCGCGCGGCGCGCTGCGCGGCGGAATAGACCTTCCACTGATCCCACACGATGCGCTCCAGCCGCCCGCCGATGGCGCTCTCGCACATCACGACCTCGGCGCGCGGCGGGAGGGCGAGCACGCGCTGGAGCGTGTGGTTGGCGAGCACGGTGAACTGCGCGAGCCGCGGTTCCTCGGCCAGCGCCCGGCCCAGTTGGAGCGAGACGTTGAAGATGCCGATTGATTTCGTGCGCGCAAAATCCTGATCGGCGAGCGAGTAGGTCAGTGACAGCGGCTTCATTGGGCGCGGCGGATAATTGCTTGCCGCCTTTCCGCCTGTCCCGGAAATTCTTCCGGCGCGTGAACATTTCAAAACTAAATCCAACGGCAACCGACGGCAGCTCCGTCCGGGTCTCGTTGCGGTTTGGAGTTTGGAGTTTGGAGTTTGAAACTGGCCCTCTCCATCCTCTGCGAAAATCCGCGCCGCAAGACGGGCCTGACCACGCTCTTCCATGAGTTCGTGGCGCGCGGGCTGAAACTCTTTCCCGACGTACACTGGATCATCTTCGCCGGACCGGACCAAGAGTGGAGCGTGGCCGACGCGCGCGTCGAGGTGAACCGCGACTTCCCGGCCAACGACCAGATCAACCGCCGGCTCTTCGCCGATCATTTTCAGGTGTCGGGCGTGGCGCGCGCGCGCGGGGCGGACGCGCTGCTCACCGTCGGCTTCGTGCCGGCGCGCAAAACGCTGCCCACGGCCATGCACATTCTCTCGCTGCAACATCTCGACCCGCGCAACAACATGAGCTTCGGGCGGCGGCTCTATCGCGGTTGGACGACGAAGTTCAGTTGGCCCAAGGCCGATCTCGCGCTGACCAACTCGCGCTTCGCCATCGAACAGATTTTCTCCGTGTGCCCGGAACTCGCAGGCCGCGTCGTGCAGAGCTACGAGGGATTGCAGCACGAACAGTTTCATCCCGCTGCGACGCCCGACGAAGCGGCGCGGGTGGAAAAGCAATTTGGCATCCGTCCCGGCTATTTTCTCTGGACCTCAAACTTCTATCCTTACAAACAGGCCGACCTGCTCATCGCCGGCTATGCGCAACTGCCGCCGGAACTGCGCGCCGCGCATCCGCTCGTCATGGTGGGCGCGGACTGGGACAACGGACTGGCCGAGGCGCGCGCGCAGGCGACGGCGCTCGGCGTGGAACAGGACGTGAAATTCCTCGGCTGGATCGATGACGCGTGGCTCGCGCCGCTCTACCGGCAGGCGGCGGTCTTCTGCCTGGCGAGCCGCGAGGAAACTTTTGGCCGCTGCGTGATCGAGGCGATGGCCTGCGGCACGCCCTGCGTGGTGAACGACATTCCCATCATGCGCGAAGTCACGCGCGGGCAGGCCGTGGTGGTGGACTTCGCGAACCGCGCGGCGGTGCGTGATGCGCTCCACAGCCTCGTGTCAGATGAAACATTGCGCGCGCGCCTGCGAACCGGGGGCATCGCGCGCGCGGCGGATTTCACTTTTGAGAAACTGGTCCGCGAGCGCATCCGCGCCATCCGCCGGATGCTGGCGAGCAAAAATTTGTAGCGGCACGGGCGGCGGGCCGGTATCAGTTTCCGCGCGTTTCCCATGCTGAATTGGGCGGCGCGCAGAATCGCTTTGAACAAAATCTTCATCACCGGCGCGGCCGGATTTATTGGCAGCACCGTCGCCGACGTGCTGCTGGCGCAGGGCAAACAAGTCGTGGGCTGGGATAATTTCTCCACCGGCCAGGAACGCTTCGTGGAAGGCGCGGCGAAGCATCCCAACTACCAACTGATTCGCGGCGACAATCTTGACCTGGATGCTTTGAGCACCGCCATGAACGGCTGCGACACGGTGATTCATCTCGCCGCGAATGCGGACGTGCGCTTCGGGTTGAATCATCCGCGCAAGGATTTGGAGCAGAACACCATCGCCACCTTCAACGTGCTCGAAGCGATGCGCGCCAACGGCATTAAGCGCATCGCCTTCAGTTCCACCGGGTCGGTCTATGGCGAGGCCACGGTGATTCCCACGCCGGAGGACGCGCCGTTCCCGATCCAGACGTCGCTCTACGCCACGTCGAAACTTGCGGGCGAGGGGCTGATTCATTCCTACTGCGAGGGCTACGGCTTCGAGGGCTACGTGTTCCGCTTCGTCTCGATTCTCGGCGAGCGCTACACGCACGGCCACGTCTTCGATTTCTACCAGCAGCTCGCTGAACATCCCGACCACTTGAAAGTGCTCGGCGACGGCACGGCGCGGAAAAGCTACCTCTACGTGCAGGACTGCATCTCCGCGATCCTGCACGTCATGAACGCCGGACTGGCGCTCAAGGCGAAGCATCGCGTGGAAGTGTTCAACCTCGGCACCGATCATTACGTGCAGGTGAAGGACTCCATCGGCTTCATCTGCAAAACGCTCGGCCTGAACCCGCGCCTCGACTATGCCGGCGGCGACCGCGGCTGGATCGGCGACAACCCCTACATTTTTCTCGAAACCAAAAAGATTCGCGCCACCGGCTGGAAGCCCTCGCTGACCATCGAGCAGGGCATCGGGCGCACGCTGGAGTGGTTGCAGGCGAACCGGTGGGTGTACGAGAAGAGGAAATGAAAGCTCCAAGCTCCAAGCTCCAAGCTCCAGATAAGCTCCAAGCCTCAAGCTCCAAGCGGAGCGTGGCTGATGGTGCGACGTGCCGGTTAATGTTTGAAGTTTGGTGTTTGGGATTTCTCTGGAGCTTGGAGCTTGGTGTTTGGTGCTTCTGCTCATGACGACTCCCTGCATCACGGTTCTCGGTTTATGGCACCTCGGCTCCGTCACCGCCGCGTGCTGCGCGAAACACTTCGAGGTGACCGGACTCGACTTCGATGAGGCCGTGGTCGGCAACTTGCAGCAGGGCCGCGCGCCGATCTCCGAGCCGGGGTTGAACGAACTCCTCGCCGCTGGATTCGCGAAAAAATCCCTCCGCTTCACGACCGATGCGAAAGCCGCGTGCGCGCAAGCCGACGTGCTGTGGGTCTGCTACGACACGCCGGTGAACGACGGCGACGAGTCGGACGTGGCGTACGTTTTGGAACGGGCGCGGCGGGCGCTGCCGCATTTGCCAGTGGGCGCGCTGGTATTGATCTCGTCGCAACTTCCCGTCGGAAGCTGCGCGCTGCTGGAGAAAGAATTTCCGCAACTGCACTTCGCCTGCTCGCCCGAAAACTTGCGCCTCGGCAAAGCCATTGACGCCTTCGAGAAAGCCGACCGCGCTGTCGTCGGCATTCGTACGGACGCCAAGCGCGCGTTGCTTGAACAGTTGTTCCAGCCGTTCACGCCGCACGTTCAGTTCATGCGCACCGAGTCCGCCGAGATGGTGAAGCACGCGCTCAATTCCTTCCTCGCCGTCAGCATCACCTTCATCAACGAAATCGCCCGCCTCTGCGAACACGCGGGCGCAGATGCGAAGGAAGTCGCCGCCGGTCTCAAGAGCGAGCCGCGTATCGGACAGCGCGCGTATCTCGGGCCGGGCGGCCCCTTCGCGGGCGGCACGCTGGCGCGCGATGTCGTGACGCTCTCCAAGCTCGGCGCGGCGCGCGGAGAAACGCTCTCGCTCATCCCGGCGATCAAGGAGAGCAACGATCTCCATCGCGGCTGGGCCTTCCGCAAACTCCAGTCGCGCCTCGGCGACGTGAGCGGGAAAACCATCGCCATCCTCGGCCTCGTGTACACACCGAACACCGACACGCTGCGCCGCAGCAACGCCGTGGAACTTTGCCGTGAACTGGTGCGCGCGGGCGCACGGGTCCAGGCGTTTGATCCTGCGATTAAAAAATCTTCTACTGAACTCGACGGCGTGATTCTCGCCACCACCGCCGAGTCCGCGCTCGCGCAAGCCGACGCTGCGGTGGTCTGCACCGAGTGGCCGCAATTCCGCGAGATCGACTGGCCACACGCCGCCGCGCAGATGCGCCGCGCGCTCGTCGTGGATGCGAACCGTTTTCTGGAGAAACCGTTGCAAGGCGTCGCCGGGGCCGAACACATTTCCGTCGGACGCGCCTGATGGAACAGTCGTTGAAGCCGCGCCTCCGCTTGAGTTAGGTTCGGTCCATGAGCATCGTCACCGAAAAGGAAGCGAAGGCGAAATTCCCCGCGCTGCTGGCAGCAGTGGTGAAGTCGGGCCAGCCGATTGTCATTTGCCGCGATGGCAAGCCGGTGGCCGATCTCGTGCCGCACCGCAAGGTGAGAAGAAACCTCAAGCCCGATCCGATCCTGAGCAAGATCGTGATCAAGTGCGATCTCACCGAGCCGTTGAGTGAAAAAGCCTGGCCCAAGGAATGCCGGTGATCCTGGATACTTGCGCGCTCATCTGGCTGGCCGAGGGCAGCTCGCGGTTCAGCCGCGCCGCACGGAAACGAATTGAAGAATCCCCGCTACTTTACGCGCCCGCCATCAGCGGATTCGAGATCGCGCACAAAATGTACGAAGGCGGATTGGAACTTTCCGCCCCGCCCGACGAATGGTTTGCACGGCTGATCACGAAGTATGGATTGACGGAATTGCCGCTCGATTTGCGAACCTGTTTTCGGGCGGCCGCGCTCCCAAACATTCACCGCGATCCCTGCGACCGCTTCATCATCGCCGCCGCCAAGATTCACGCCTGCGAAGTGGTCACCTCCGATGAACGCTTCGCCGAATATGGCGTCACCACTTTGATTTGAAAATGAAACCACTTGAGAGACGCAACGCCATCATCACCGGGGCCAGCCAGGGGCTGGGCAAGGCCATCGCCGAACATTACGTGCGCGCGGGCGCGAACATCCTGCTCTGCGCGCGCAGCAAGCCCGAGCTTTCCGCCACGCAGAAGGAACTCGCCAAGTCCGCGCCCGGCCAGAAAGTCATCGCCCACGTCGGCGACGTGTCGGACGAGACGCAGGTTCTCGACATCGTGGATTACGCGCTCAGCGAGTTCGGCACCATTCACGCGCTCGTGGCCAACGCTGGCATCTACGGCCCGATGGGGCCGACCGAGACCGTGGACCTCGACGAATGGCGACGCGCGATGGACATCAACCTCTTCGGCTTCCTGCTGCCCGCGCGCGCGCTCATCCCGCATTTCAAAACCAACCAGGCCGGCAAGATCGTCGTTATCTCCGGCGGCGGCGCGACCAATCCCCTGCCGAACATCAGCGCCTACGCCGCGAGCAAGGCCGCCGTGGTGCGCCTGATGGAAACGCTGGCCGAGGAGTTGCGCGCGTTCAACGTGGACGTGAACGCCATCGCCCCCGGCGCGCTCGCCACCCGGCTCATTGATGAAGTGCTCGCCGCCGGTCCCGAGAAAGTCGGCGCAGCCTTCTTCGAGAAGAACAAGCAGTGGAAGGAGAAAGGCGCGACGCCGCTCGACCTGGGGGCGAGCCTCGCCGTCTATCTCGCCAGCGCGGAGAGCGACGGCATCACGGGAAAACTCATCAGCGCGCAGTGGGACCCGTGGAAGGAATTGCAGAAGTACCGCGAGGATTTGGCGAAGTCCGACATCTACTGCCTCCGCCGCATCGTGCCCGAGGATCGTGGGAAGAAGTGGAGTTGAAACCTCCCGCGCGGTGTGACCACAGCCGTGAATGATCTGCTCCAACGTCTCGACCAAATCATCACGCAGCGCGGGTTGATTCCCGACGGTGCGCCCGCGCTCGTCGCCGTGTCCGGCGGCGTGGACTCGATGGTGCTCCTCCACGCGCTGGCCGAACTCGCGCCAACGCATCGCTGGCCGCTCACCGTCGCACACTTCAATCATCAGTTGCGCGGGCGCGATTCGGACGCGGACGAGCGCTTCGTGCAACGCGCCGCGAAGAAACTTGGACTGCCCAGCGAATGCGGACGGGCGGATGTGCAGTCCTTTGCCGCCGCGCAAAAAATTTCCATTGAGATGGCCGCGCGCCGCTTGCGCCACGAATTCCTCGCCCACACCGCCGCGCGCCTGGGCGTGAACCACGTCTTCCTCGCGCACCATGCGGATGATCAGGTGGAACTGTTTTTCCTCAGATTGCTGCGCGGCTCGGGAACCCAGGGGCTGGGCGGCATGGAGTGGAGTGCGCCTTCACCCGCCGGGGGTGGGGGCGCGTTGCTGCGCCCGCTGCTCGGCGAGACGAAGACGGCGCTCGTGACGTTTGCGCGCGAGTGGAAAATTTCATTCCGCGAAGACGCCAGCAATCAGTCGCGCGACGTCCCGCGCAACCGCCTGCGCCACGACCTGCTCCCGCTCCTGCGTCGTGCCTACGCGCCCACGCTCGACCGCGCTGTGTTGCGCTCGATGGAACTGGTTCACGATGAGGGCGAGTTCGTGACGCTCGAAGCCATTGCGTGGCTGGAGAAGAAACGCAGCGGGGCGTTCGACGCGCTGCACGTCGGACTGCAACGGCGCATTCTGCAAATCCAACTGCTCGGCCACGGCGTCGCGCCGCAGTTCGAGCACGTCGAACACCTGCGGCGGCGCGCGGACGAATGGCTCACGGTTCACGCCGGGTTCATCTGCCGCCGTCGTGTGTCGGGCGAAATCGAAGCCCGCCCGGTGCAGTTCACGCGCTTTTACTCCGGCGAGGCGCACGTCACGCTCGGCACGCGCGCGGGCCGCACGGCCTGCGCGTCAGCGGTGTTGATGTGGAAGTTCACGGCGGACAGCGCCCGTCCCGCCCCGCGCGCCGACACCGAATTTTTTGACGCCGACGCCGTGGGCCGGAGCATCGTGCTGCGGCACTGGCGCGAGGGCGACCGCTTCCAACCCATCGGCCTGAAGCAGCGGGTGAAGCTCCAGGATTTTTTCACGAATCAAAAAATCCCGCGCGCGCGCCGGCACGAGCTGCTGCTGGCGGTCAGCGAGGGCGGGGAAATTTTCTGGGTCGAAGGCGCGCGCATCGGCGAGCGGTTCAAGGTCACGCCGGCCACGCGACGGATTCTGGAGTGGAACTGGCAGCGCGTTTAGCCGCCGTGGCCGGCCTTCGCTGCGTCAGCACAAACATCAAGCCGGCGATGACGCCGCCCGCGTGACAGACCGCAATCGGCACCCCCATCAGTCCAAAGTGCAGGAACGAGAATGCGACCTGCCCGGTGGCGGCTTCGAGCGCGGCCTTGCCAACGACGAGCGCCAACGCGCACCAGCCCGCGAGACGCTCGGGCTTTTCCGTGTGCCGAATCATTTCCACCGACGCGAGGACCATCAATCCGTGCGCCACGCCGGACAGCCCACAGAAGCCGATCGATGCCACGGCCGGCGAGAGCATCGCCGCGAGCAGACTGCCCAGCGCGCACACGCCCACGGCGGCGAGCCGCCGGGCGCGCGACCAGTCGTGAAGTTCCGGGTAGAGCAGGAAGAATGCGCCGCCATCGAGCAGCAGATGATACCATGAGACGTGGACGAAAGGATGTGTCACCACGCGCCACCATTCCCCGGCGGCCACCAGGTCGGGGAAGAAAACCAGATGCTGGGGCCAAGAGCCGATGAACAAGGGTGCGTTGAGCCAGCCGAGAACGCCGGCGAAGAGGAAAAGTTCGAGACGCATTGCTCCCGGTGCGCTGGTCTCACGGCCCTGCCGACTCACGAGTGAAGTGTCCATGAAAGCGTGAGCCGGAGCGGCGGTCATCCCGCCGCCCGGCAGTTATTCTTACTTCTGGCGATGCGACGAACGGAACATCCGCAGCGCGGCGATCAACCCGAGCATCAGCGGCCCGACCGGGCCGGAGCCGCCACCGCCGCCGCCGTTCCCGAGCGAGGGCGCGCTGTGCTGGAACATCGGGGCGCTCTGATCAACCTGATAACTCTTGGGCGGTTCCGAGGCGCGCACGGTCTGCGCGCGGCGCTCCTCGGCCACGCGAGTTTTATTGCGCCGTTCGAGGCCGCGTTGGGCGAAGGCTTCGTCCGAGAGGAGCACCATCGAGGTCTCGTCGGTGACGAGCTGATACGCGATGCCGAGTTGGGCCACGGCGTATTTGCCTTCGCTCTCCGGCATGAGTCCGGCGTTTTGTTTGTCCTCGATCATCTGGATGCGATCCATGGCCCAGAGCCGTTCGATCTCCGGATTGGATTTGTCGATCTCGGGAAAATCAAACGTGGTCGTGTAGGTCTTGTCCGCGCCGGTCAGCTTCGCGTTCAAGGTCACGGTGGCTTTGCCCGCCTTGTCGTAGCGGCCGAAGATGACGAGCTGTTGCCCGCGATAAATTTTTCCGATCATCTCATCCGTCGCGTCGAAGGTTTTCACACCGGAGATTTTCAACGTGGCGTCGTGCAGACATTCGTGGGTGATCTTGCTCCGCGCGAGCATGAGCTGGCCGATGATGTCGTCGTCGTTTGACACGCCGGCGTAGAAGCCGCCCGTTGCGCTGCAAATGGTGCGCATCAGCGGCCAGTTGGCACTGTTGCCCATGAGGAAGCCGAAGACGCGCACATCGTATTGCTTCATCAGCTTGTGAAACTCCGTGGGGGAAACGATGCCCTGGTTCGCCACGCCGTCAGTGACGAGCACGATGCTCGTCGCGCGATCGGCATCGAGGTCTTTGAGTCCTTCGCGCACACCGCCGTAAAGGTCGGTGCCGCCGCGCACTTTGAGTTCTTCCACGATCTTCACGGCGGCGGCGATGTTCTCCGGAGTTGCGTTTTTGAAACCGCCCGTGAGGTCGTTCGCCCGATCACTGAACGCGACGAGCCGGTAACGATCCTCCGGCTTCAACGACTGCAACGCCTTCGCCACGCCCTTGCCCAGCGTGTGCAGCTTGGTCTGCATGCTGCCCGAAACATCGAGCACGAACGTGTAGTCCGCCCCGTGCGTGATGGGCTGCAAGTCCAGCCCTGGGGTGATGACCATCATGAACGTGCCGGGCTTGCTCGCGTCCGCGCGATAGGGAATCACCTCCACGCGCCCCGGCAGATTGTCCTGTAGCCGGTAGTAGAAAACGAAGTCGCGGTTGAGGCTCGCGCCCGCCTTGGCCACCGTGATTTTGTAATGGCCGTCGGCGAGTTTCTTCGTGACCGCCGCCGCTTCCAGTCCCGGCGCGCGCACCTCGGCGACGGGCGCGGCGGATTTGAGTTCGAGATTGATCGAGAGCGTGCCCTCCACCTTTTCATTCCGCTCCCAGAATCCGCGCGCGGCATCGTCCGTGCCGCCGTCCTCCAGCGGATAGGCATAGCGGCCGATGCCCGTGTCGATTTCCAACGGCTGGTAATAGACGAAGCGAATCCGCGTCTCAGCCTGGGCGCGAACCGGAAACACGGTGAAGTCGAAGGACTGGATGCCGTTCTTGTCCGCCTTGCCGGTGTCGTTGCCGCTCTGCTTCTCGGCCTCATACACCTGATTGGCTTCCTTCTTCTCCAGCACCTCGCCGTGAATTTCCTTTTCGCCCGCGAAGATGGTCACCTCGGACAGGCTGGCGCTCTTCGGCAGCGGGAAGGAATAGATGGCTTCGAGGTTGGTGTCGTTGGGATTGAAGAAGGTCTGCTGCACCTCGGTGCGGGCGAACCCGTTATTGATGACCACCTCCACATGATGGTCCTTGATTTGCATGGGCTTCTGCCCCGCGCCTTTTGGCGTGAGGATGCCGGCGGCTTGCACTGGCGACAGGGCGCTCAGGCCCAGCGCGACCAGACCCGCGGCGACGGTTCGTTGAAGGACAGTTCTTAGTTTCATGTTCGTTGTTATTTCACGCCCGGTTCATCCAAGGCGCTGCCGGGCATATCCACGTTGCGTGCCAGCGGAGCAGAAGCGGCGGGATTGGTGGAATGCCCTTTGATCGCGAGCGATATCGCCATCCCCTCGGTTGATGGCGAATTCGCGCGAGAACTGAGTTCGACATTTTATGCGGAGGTGGTCATCATTTTCTGCATGGCAGCCACATTCACCGCGGCGGAGCGCGAATTCTTCCGGGAAGTCTCGGCGGCGGCGTTCGCCAATCCCTTCAGCGCGCAGCGGCTCGAACTCGACCAGAAGATCACCGGCACGAGTTTGCGCGAGCCGCAGCGCATCGGACGACTTCGGGAAGCGGTGACGAGTCGGGTCACGAAACTTGAGGCGTCAGGCCGGGCGCACCTCAAGCATTACCAGGGCGAGGAGGCGCTGATCATGCGCAACGTGTTCCTCTTCGAGATTTACCACAGCCAATGCGACGCGCTGGACGGATTGATCGCGAAGCAGCTTGAGGCGGGCGATTCATCCAGCGCGGTGCCGTTCGCACGCGAAGCGTTGAGCCAGCTCGCGGATCGCGGATTCAATGAGGCCGATGCACTGCGCTTCTTCGCCATCTTCTTTCAATTGCGCCGCGCCTATCACTTCATCCTCGACGGCCTGACCGGCGACAGCGCCTCGATGCACGAGCTGCGTCGGCATCTCTGGAACACCGTCTTCACGCATAACATCCAGTGGTACGAGCGGCACCTGTGGAACCGGCTGGAGGATTTCTCCACGCTGCTCCTCGGCGAAACCGGCACGGGCAAAGGCACCGCCGCCGCCGCCATTGGTCGCGCGGGTTTCATTCCGTTCGACACGGCGCGGAACCGCTTCGTCCAGAGCTTCACCCGCAGCTTCGTGTCGTTGAACCTCTCGCAGTTTCCCGAGACGCTCATCGAGTCGGAACTGTTCGGGCACAAGCGGGGCGCGTTCACCGGCGCGGTCGAGGCGCACGAAGGCGTCTTCGCGCGATGCAGCGCGCACGGCTCGATCTTTCTCGACGAGATCGGCGAAGTGTCCGCACCGGTGCAGGTCAAGCTGTTGCAGGTCTTGCAGGAGCGCACCTTCTCGCCCGTGGGCAGCCGCGAAAAGCTGCGCTTCCGCGGGCGCGTCATCGCGGCGACGAACCGCCCGCTGGTGGCGCTGCGCACGGAGAAAATATTCCGCGATGATTTCTTCTACCGCCTCTGCTCCGACGTGATCACCGTCCCGCCGCTGCGCCAGCGATTGCGCGAATCGCCCGGTGAACTTGATGCGTTGCTCGCGAGCCTGTTGCAACGGATGGCCGGCGAGGCCGCGCCGGAACTCACAGGCTTTGTGCGCGAAATGTTAGTCGAGTCCGTGGGCGCGCATTATGACTGGCCGGGCAACGTGCGCGAACTGGAGCAGGCCGTCCGGCGCATCCTGATCACGCGCCGCTACGAACCACAGCGCGGTCAAGCGCGCGACGTGTCTGAGGAAGTGGCCCGCCGGATGAGCGAAGGCACCATCGACGCGGATGAACTGCTGGCGAGCTTCTGCGGAATGTTGCACGAGCGCTTCGGCACGTTTGAAGAAGTCGCGCGCCGCGCAAATCTCGACGCGCGCACCGTGAAGCGTTACCTCGCGCAACGCCGCAAGCCGTAGTTGGAACCGCTCGCGCTGAGCGGATTTCCAAAGGGACTCGCCTCGCCGCACGAGGCTTTTCATCACGCTGGCCTAGGCACCGGCCCGTCTTACCGAATAGCGCGCAACTGTTCCACGGTGAGCACCTGCACCGCCCCACCGCGCGGCTGGATGACCAGTTGCAGGTCCATCGGCTGTTCGGCGTACTGGGCGAGGGTGCGTCCAATGACCCGATAAGCGCGCGGCTCGGGAATCGGCGGCACGCCGAGTTCCGCCTGCGACCAGGACTGCATGTCGAACACAGACAGGCCGCGCAGTCCGGGGTTGTTCTTGAGGACGTCTTCATGCAACGGATGTGCGAAGCGGCGCAGCGGCTCCGGCAGACGCGACACCATGGAGGGCACCAGAAAAAGGTCGGCGGTGGCGGTGTTGCCGGAATAGAGCGCGAAGGAGAAATACGAATCCCAGCGTCCGAAATAGCTCAACACCGGCAGCAACACCACGAGCGTCGTGACGCCCGCCGCCCGCCACGACCCGCGCAACGCCAGCAATGTCTCGCCCAGTTTCACCGGAGGAAACAGCACGCCCACGAGCAACGCCATCGTGATGTTCCACGGCCAGACCACGAGATTGTAGTCATGGCCGAGCGGGCCAAGGATCAGCAGCGCCACGCCATGCACGCCGACAGCGGTGATGATGGCCACCCTTCTCAGGAACGGAATCCACACGCCCACGCCGATGAACAATTCCACCGCCGGCCCGGCCACAAGAAAAACTTTTGCCACGGCGGCGAGGTTCGCCGGCAGCCAGCCCGCGACCGGCTGCATCATGTAGGGAACGACGAGCCGCTGATAATCGGGGCCGAACTTCTGAATCGCCGCCCAGACATAGACCGCCGACACGACCACGCGGCACGCGGCCAGCGCGGGCTTTTCCGCGAGCAGGCTCAGGAGCATCAGCACGCAGTAAAGGTAGAACCACGGCTGGCCGCGATTCTGATCGCCGCAGTAAAGAAACAGCGCGCCCCAGAGGAAGAAAATGACCGCCGGACGATGGAACCGAATCCCGACGACGAGCGCCACGAGCAACGCCACGAACACGACAACATCCCACGGACGGGTGAGTTGCGGAAACCACGCGGCGACGGGCATGAGCGGAAACGAGCGCGCGGTGAGCCAGAGTTTGACGCTCGCCAACATGCCGAGCAGCAACGCCAGCAGCAGGGTGCAGCGCAGCACGAAGAAGCGGAGCGGCACGCCGTTGACGGTTGCGGGAAGCGACATGCGCGGAGCGTAGGCAGAGTTCCTTAAAAGACAATCGCGTGCTGGCTAACTCACGAACTTCGGATCAAACACCGGTCCCAGCCCGTGCTTGCGGAGCAGTTCAATGAACTTGGCCAGCCCACGCTTCTCGTCCGAGCCGAGGTGGTAGTGGATATGCCAGCCGAGATAATCCTGGCGGAAGTCGAGGTCATATTCGGTGCGCGTGCGGATGATATGGTCGAGCGTGTCCACGCCGAACTCCTTCGCCTCGCGCAGACGGCGGCGCAGTTCCTTGTTCTCCACGCCACGCCGCAAGGCCCACACCGCATACACGAACGGCAGCTTGGTCAGGTCAAACCATGCGGAACCCAAATCCCAAATCTGATGCGAATGTTCCGCACGCAGAAAATCAATCGCGCGGTCGCCGATGAGCAACACCGCGTCGCAACTCGGCGCGAACTCGTAGTCCGGCAGTGGGATCAACTCCGCGCGGATGCCTCGCTCGGCCAGCAACACCTTGAGCAAGTTCACGCTCGTCAACGAAGCCGGGTCGCAAAAAATCTCATGCACTTCCGCCAGCGGGTAGCGGTGCGCCACGAACACGCTCTTCACCTCGCCGAGCGACGCGATGGATACGCCGTCGAGCACGTCGTAGCGGTCGTTGAACAAAACTTCCGTGACACTCACCAGCGCCGCATCCAGTTCATCGCGGCGCAACATCTCGGCGAGCTTCGAGGGCGTGACAAATTTGATCTCGTCCTCCAGCCCGCGCGTCACCGGCACGGCGTTCAGGTAAGGCACCGATCCGACGCGGAACGGCTTGAGCGACTGCTCCAGTTCCTGCTCGCGCTGCCGTTCGGTCGTGATGCGATCGCGTTCGACGCGCCGCGCCAGTTGCTCCGCCGATTCCGGCGGGGCCATGCGGAGTTTGGGTGTTTCGTCTGATGAATTCATGCGGTGGCCATGTTATGGTCCAACATTTTGGATTTGCCAGACGAAGACGCTTCTGCCGCCGGAACAGTTTCCCACACTTTGATCGGCTCGTAGAAGGTTCCGCGCTGCACGGGTGTGCGGCCGGCTTCGCGAATGGCTTTCACCATCGCAGCTTCGGTCTGCAACTGCGGCGATTTCGCGCCGGCCATGTGGAAGATGTGTTCCTCGATGATCGTGCCGTGCAGGTCGTCCGCGCCGTAACTGAGGGCGACTTGCGCGAGCTTGAGGCCGAGGCCGACCCAGTAGGCGGTGATGTGATCGAAATTGTCGAGGTAGAGGCGGCTGACGGCGATGGTGCGCAGGGAATCGAAGCCGGTGGGCGCGTGCTTCACCTCGATCTTGTTGTTGTCCGGCTGGTAGGCGAGCGGGACAAAGCCGGTGAAGCCGTGCGTCTCGTCTTGGAGCGCGCGCAACTGGCGCAGGTGATCCACGCGGTCGGCGAGCGTCTCGACGTGGCCGTAGAGCATGGTGCAGGTGCTGCGTCCGCCGAGGCGATGCCAGGTGCGATGCACGTCGAGGTATTCTTCCGCCGACTCCTTGCCCTTGGCGATTTGCGACCGCACATCCTTGCGGAAAATTTCCGCGCCGCCGCCGGTGAGCGAGGCGAGTCCGGCGTCTTTCAGTTCGCGCAAGGTTTGTTCCACCGTGCGTTTGCCGAGCCAGGCAAGGTGGAGAATTTCAATCGCGGTGAAGCACTTCAATTGCAGCCTCGAGTCGAGCGCCTTCAGCGCGTGCAGCATGTCGGTGTAGTAGCTGAACGGCAGCGACGGATGCAGCCCGCCGACGATGTGCAGTTCCGTGATGCCGAGCCGCAGCGCCTCGCGCGCCTTCTCGACAATCTGTTCGGTGGTGAGCTGGAAGCCGTCGGCGTCGCGCTTCTTTTTTGAGAAGGCGCAGAACTGGCAGGAGAGGATGCAGTAGTTCGAGTAGTTGATGTAGCGGTTGACAATGTAGCTGGCGCGGTTGCCCACCTTGCGCTGCCGCGCGAAGTCGGCCATCGCGCCCAGGGCGTTCAAGTCCTTGCTCTCGAAGAGGCGCAGCGCGTCCGCCTCGGTCAGTCGTTCGTTGGCGACGACCTTGTCGTAGAGGTCGCGCAGGTCCGAACTTTGCAGATGAAAAGGCAGTTCCATTTCCGGTGGAAGGTTACGGGAAGAACGGCGCGGCGCGAAAGGAAAGACACGGGGGCAAACT
>JBBQYK010000011.1:0-27904 GCA_038208765.1 Verrucomicrobiota bacterium | reverse complement strand
GCGGTTCTTCTTGGTGTCTGAACTTTGAACTTTGAGAGCGGAACGACGGCTGATGCGTCCGTTCAAAGTTCAGTGTTCGAGGCCGCTCAATCAGGGCTGTTATTCGTCTGCCCTAATTTGTCTGCCATTTTTTCATCCCGGCAGCGGAGCGGCAGACGAATTGGGGCCGACGAATGGGAGCTGGAATGGGGAGCGGTTCTTCTTGGTGTCTGAACTTTGAACTTTGAGAGCGGAACGACGGCTGATGCGTCCGTTCAAAGTTCAGTGTTCGAGGCCGCTCAATCAGGGCTGTTATTCGTCTGCCCTAATTTGTCTGCCATTTTTTCATCATGGCAACGGAGTGGCAGACGAATTCGGGCCGACGAATGGGAAACGGAATGGGAAGCGGGTTCTTCTTGGTGTTCTCTGTGTTCTTGGTGGCGAATAGTTTTTCTTGGGAGAGCGCGGAACGTAAAACTCGGAACTTGGAACCCGAACTCCGAAGTTGAACCGCGGATGGACACGGATAAACACGGATGGCTGCCCATGGGGCTTGGAATCAGCGCGGCACGAAAACGCCTGCGGGCCGGAAAAAAGTTCGCGAGGCCGGCTTGGATTTCATCCGTGTCCATCCGTGGTTGTTGATTTCATGCTTGGGAGGGTGGTCGCTTTGGTTTCGCAGAATTATTTTCGAGCAATACTTTGATCCGGGGCGCGCCTGGATCGGGAACTACGCCCGCGCGCGGGCGTAGTTGCGCTCGATCCGGCGTACGCTCTTTGGCTCAGTTGACCGGAGAGAGCGGGCGCTGCGAAAAAATGCCACCGGCGTTCCAAATCTGTTCAAGTCTGATCATGGCCCTGACTTTTGGCTCGTTGCGCTGGCAGTTCCTGACTCCGGCTTCGGAAAGATGGTTATGCAAAAAACAAACTGGTGCGCTGCGGCGCTGGTGCTGCTCGTCGCCTTTTCTTTGCGCGCGGAGACTGTGCGTACCCAGCAAATCACCCTCACGCGCGGCTGGAACGCGGTGTTCCTGGAGGTGTATCCGGAGAATTCTGATCCGGCGGCGGTCTTTGCGGGCACGCCGGTGGACATCGCGGCTTCGCACTTTGCGCGGGGCGGGTCCGCGCAATTCGTCAGCGAACCGGGCGCCGACATGTTCAAAAAAGCGGGGTGGGGCGTGTGGTATGCGGAGGCGCGGCCCGAGGCGTTTCTGAAATCGTTGCACGCGATTCTTGGGCAGCAGGCTTATCTCGTACACAGCAAGACCGACTTTACGTGGCAGGTGAGCGGAGCGGTGACGATGGCCGAGGTGCGTTGGCAGCCGAACGCTTACAATCTGGTGGGTTTCGGCGTGCATGCCCAGGCCGCGCCCACCTTCAGCCAGTTCTTCGCGGGTTCGAAGGCGCATCGGCACAATAAAATCTATCGACTGCAAAATGGAGCCTGGCGGCGCGTGAATGACCCGTCGGCGGAAGCGATGAAATCGGGCGAGGCCTTCTGGATTTATTGTCAGGCGGACTCGACCTACCAAGGGCCGTTGCGGATCGAGACCACCGCGCGTCAGGGCGTGGTGCTGTCCACGGGGACGGACGGGATCACCTGCCGCAATCAAACCACGCATCCGATCAGCCCGACGTTGGAACACGTGGTCAGCGGCAGCAATTCCGTGCCGCTGGCGCTGCTCGTGCAAGTGACGGGCGCAGCGGAGGCCTCGGTAAGTTCGAGGGCGGCGGCGCTGCCGGATGGCAGTTGGTCGCAGCCGCTGCCGCCGTTGGAACCGCAGGTGTCTTTGCGGGTGCCGCTGCAATTGCGCCAGCGCGATGCGGGCGTGGCCGCGCAAAGTTCGCTTTTGAAAATCACCACCGACTTGGGCACCGAGGTTTGGATTCCCGTGTTCGGCATCCGCAACGATCTCCAGGCCAATTAACGCTGCCGTCTCGCTTATGCACTCCACTGCCGTCTTCCATTTCAGCCGGGCTTGCGGCGTCTGCGCCCTGCTGGCTCTGCCGCTCTCCGCTTTCGCCCAGGCCGATCCCTATCGCGGCCTGTGGATCGGCGAGGCGAAGTTGAGATACGTGAACGAGGTGAGCGTGCCGCTGAACTCGAACAACGTGGCCATCGCGCCCGATCCCAAAGTGCCGACGCCCACGGCGGACAACGCCAACCTCCGGCTGATACTGCATGTGAACGGAGCGGGGCAGGTGAGCCTGCTCAAAGGCGTGGCGTTCCTGAGCCGCACCGGGCAGACGAATTCGCCGCTCCGCCAGGACCACGACCTGGCCCTCGTGACCGATGACCGGCTGTATGCCGAATTCCCGCCGCAGCCCGCGCTGCGCATGGCCAGCGCGGTGTTTGATTTTGGCGACAGCCAGGCGACGAAAGTGCTCAACGCGATGGTGGAGGCGGTGGCGAAGGCCGTGACCAATTCCGTGGCCACGAGCACCGAGAACCTGAACCTCACGGCAGGACGGCTGGCGGCGGAAAACGCGGCCCGCGCTGTGGCCCAGCCCTTGGCCGCCACGCTGGCCGGGAACGCCGACGTGGCGGCGTCTTTCCACGGCTTTCTCCAGACGAATCTCAATCTGGCCAAAGTGGATCAGATCGCCGGCGCGGCGGATCCGGCGGCCGCAGCGGCAGGCGTCCTGGTGGCGGCGACCACCTTGCGCGACGCCTCGGTGTATGGCGATGCGCGGGCCGTGAAGATGGTGGCAGCCGTCCTCGCAGCCATTGCCGAGGCGACGACGGGCATCGAGAAGACCAACGCGGCGCAGAACGCCGCCTCCTCCTACGCCGAGCTGGCCAACCAGTACCAACGCTTCCTCGCCGGGAAAGTTTTTGGCGACATGATCACTTCCGCCGCCGGTGCCGCCGCGACGCAGGCCACGAACAGCGCCGCTACGCTCGCGACGATTCGCGCGGCGGTGAACGGCAACGTGAAAGTGAATGACGCCCGCGAGCAGGCGTTGCTCACGAAAGTTCCGCAGTATCGCGATGGCCGCGCGACCAACGCCATCGAAGTGGTGCTCACGGCCATGGTCGAGGCGGCAGCGGATTTCCTGACCGTGGCCGCGCTGCAACGCAGCCGGACGGAGATTCTGGACGCCGCAGAAGCGGCGGGGCGGCTGGCGCTGGCCGAGGGCGTGGAACGGTTCGCGGTGCCGGCGCAGATTCCCACCATCGACTACCTCGCGTTCGTGCAATCTTCCGTGTTCCAAGGCGCTGCGGCGCTGGCGGCCGAGGCGGCGGCGAAGGGCGCGGTCTTCGAGAAGAAAAACAATCAGCTTTACCTGCCGTCTTCACTCCAGGCGGCGGCGAAACAGGCGGCGCTGGTGGCGTTGCGGGATGCGTATGCGGCGGCGGCCCGCGCGGCGCAGTCGGAACTGTCGCTCGACGGCGCGTTCGCCCCCGGCTCCGGCGACGCCCGTCTGACGTGGGACATCAAGACGAGCCATGGTTCACCGCTGGGCGCGGCCGGCCTGAGCGGAGTCATTCAATTGCCGGCCAGTCATCCGACGAATCCATTCCGGCACCGGCGGCACCCGGATCACACGGTCGGTTTCGACATTGAACGACGCCTGCGGCTGGACTTCGACGACACCGGCACGAACGCCTTGGAGCGCAGCGGTTTTTCCGTGGACCGCATTGGCGGGACATTCCGTGAGGAAATTTTCGGACTGCACAAACCGCTCGGTCAGGCACCGGCGACGCAGCCCGTCGGGCTGCGGGTGGAAGGCCGCTTCCAACTGAACCGCATCAGCCTGATTGACACCCTGAACGCACGCTGAACGAATCATGAGAGCGCATTTTTGGAATCGAATTGTTTCGCTCGCGCGAATCTGGGTGCTGGCCCTCGGGGCGGGCGCGATGCTGGGCTCCGCCGCGCAGGCTGCGGAGCCGTATCTGGCCTTCCGCGTCCGGCTCGACGGCTCGGCGGGCGCGCCGAGGATTACCGTCTTCAACGACTCGCGCGATATCCAGATCACCAACGTCAGCATTTTCATCGGCGACACCCGGTACACCTTTGATGCCGTGAACAACCTGGTCGCGCCACCGTTCGGAACGATCACCCGGGTGATTCCCGATGACAACAACGTGGGCGGCACCACTTCCCCCTTCACCTCGGTGAACATGACGAGCTTCGATCCCGGGGAGTCTGTCAGCATGGTCGTGGACTTGGACCTGTTGACCGACAACGCCTCCTTCGCGGATTACCGGACCACGCTCTTCAACAACGGGGTGACCCCGGGGTTCGTCCAGGTGAACGGGGCCGGCCAGTCCCAGACCTTGCATTTTCCCGCCACCACCACCGCCGGACAAAGTTCGTATCTGTTCAGCGTGCCCCGTCCGGCGCGCACCCTCGAAATCGAGTCGCTGACCGAGGGCGGCGTGCCGGTGCGGGCCGTGGTCTTGAACACCAACGGGCAGGCCTACATCGACACCGCCGCCACGCCGGACACCAACGTCATCGGCGACAAGATCTTCATCAACGTGCGCGACGGCGACATCGTGGAAATCCGCGCGCCGCAGATCGTGTACAAGAACATCTTCGGCGACGACATCACCGACAGCGTGAAGAACGATCCGGCGCACATTGACAACGCGGAGGAACGGTTCAGCGCCATCGGCATCACGGTGAACAACGAGCCGCAAAGCGGGGATCCGACGCTGCTGCGTTTCGAGATTGTGCGCAACACGTCGGTGGCCGTGAAATGGCAGCACGATTACGCGCTCACGGTGGATCATGATTTCACCTACACGGTGAGTTCGGATCAGGACGCGTTGCACGCGCCCTGGGCCGGGCCGCTCACCTCGAAAGCGGTCGGCAATCCGGCGCCGGAAGCCAAGAAACACTGGATCAAGCGCGGTGAAACTCTGACCTCGCAAATTGACGGCCAGGTGCTCGACTTCAGCCGGCCCGGTCTGGACGTGCGCTACGTGCCCAAGTCCTACGCCGCCTACGGCCCGCCGAACAAGAACTCCTCGAAGGCGCTGGATGAGGGTGTCCGCTTCACGCAGCGCATTGACCTGCGCACCAACGTGGCGAGCATCGGCCAGGAGTCCTTCGATGTCGGGCAGTCTCCGCCGCAGCGCCAGCAGGTGCCCAAGTCGGATGTCATCGGCCAGCCCTCCTCGTTCACGATGTACGGTCCGGCCGGCATCACTTTCAAATGGCAGATTCAATTTGGGGTGCGGGTGAACGCCGATGACCCGGGCCGCAGCGCGCTGCCCCGGGTGTTGGAGGAAGTCGCGGGGGCCTGGCAGGAACGGCACGCGGGCGAAGGCGTCTTCTGGTTCGATCCGGGCACGCGGCTCCGTATTGCCAACGCGGCCAACGACAGTTCGCCCGAGTTGAAGGCTCTCGCCGGCTGGTTCAACGGGGATGGTCACTACTTCCCCTCCACGGCGGACCTTGACAGCAGCGACGGCAGCCTGATCCAGGCCTATACCGGTACCGCCGCCGAGTGGGTGGAAGAGTTTTTCGACGGCACCGGCAAGAAATATCGCGGCCTGGAAATCCCCAACCTCCAGCGCGCGGCGCGCGTGCTGTGGCGCTACGGCGACCAGCAACTGAAAGTTCACGCCGTCATCGGGCAACACGTTTTCCAAGGCACGACCAACGCCTCCTACTTCTCCAACGAACCGGAACTGATCGCCTTGGTGCTGGTCAACGGATTGAACACCACCGTCGGCGCGCAGGACTTGACGGTGTGGGATCCCGTGGCGTCCCGGCTCTATCCGCTCGTGCCCGGCATCTTCAAAGCCACCTGGCGTCCGGTGAATGCGGTCGCCCCGCTGGAGGTCATTGTCACCGTCACTTACCCCGAGCCGGCGCACTATCCCCACATCGCGAACACGCCGGGCGTCGCGCTCGATCCCGATCCGAATGACGACTTTATCTTCAAGCAACTGAAATACTCTGAGAACCAGGCTGCGGTGGACGGCAACCAGCGTTTCACCGCGTCGCAGCCGGGCCGCAGCGTGCTGCTCTTCAGCGAAATTCAGCGCGTGGGCCGCGGTATTCCGCGCGAGTTCCTCAAGGTGCGCGTCGTTCATACGCGGCGTTGGGACGACAATCTGCCCGCCAACAGCACCGCGATCATAGGCCAAAAAATCACCGACCCGCTGGACAAGGCCGCGCTCGGGACTGGCTACCTGATGTTCAATGACGCGCGCTTCAACCCGTTCATCTACGACGCCACCCGGCTGGAAGGACTGGCCGTGGGCGACGTTTACGATCTGCCCGTGCTGCGCGAGACGCGGGTGAAGCTGCTGAGCCAGAAGCAGGCGCTGCCCGGCCCGATCATTCCGGTCAACGTGCATCCCAGCGTCGCGAGCACGCAGCGCGTGGTCGTGGTGTGGTACGAAGACCCGACGTTGCACGACTACCTGCTCTGGCCGCATCAGGCCCGCGTGTACGATCCGCGCTGGCCCACCGACGCGGGCGAGGGACTGGGCCGCATCGTTATCGCCAGCAAGTTCGGCAGCGAAAGCGTGGGCACGAACGGTCTGGATCAAATGGTGGTGGACGCGGCCACGAACATTTACTTCCTGCCCGGCGGCGCTTTCCTGACCAATGTGATTCCCGCCGAGACCACGTACAATCCTTCGCGCCTCCAGCAGGTGCAGGTGTACAACCAGCCGAATCCTTTGTTGGCCGGCTACAATCCCAACGAGGAACACGCGCTCATGGCTCCGTCGCTGCGGAACGTGACGGCTTCGCCCCGCCCCCCCGCCGTCTATGCGCTGCGCCACAACGACCTGAACAAATACAGCCGCGCGAACTCGACCTTTGATGAGCAGTTGGAGAATCCGGCGAGCTTCACCTCGCATCCGTTCGTGCTGGTGCAGTTTTTCGACACGGCGGAGAGCGAGTTCAAGATGCGCGTGTACAAAGTGCAGAAGGAGGATGCGAACATTCCGAATTATCGCTTTGCGAATCCGTCCCTGCTCGTCAGTTCCACGCCGCCGCGCACGTTGCAGTTGGAACCCAACGTGTTGATGGAAGCGGGCGAGCCGGTCATCCCGTTTTATCCGCTGGTCGAGGTGATCGGGGCCGCGCCGTGCGCCCGAACCTACGGCGTCAACCTCAAGGCCCAGACCGTTTATTGGGAAGATCACAAGGGGACGAGCTGGTCGGTTTCCGGCGGCGAGGATGCGTGGTTCACCGGCTATTTCTACTATCCGCTGCTGCCGGGTTTTTGGTGGCCGCCGAACCAGCCGGGCATGATTACCGAATCGTTGCAGAACACGCTCGTCGTCAAACGCGCCGTGGTGCCGCAGGTCGGCGACTGCGTTTCGTTTGTGCCGCCGGCCATTGACGCGCTGCTGGGTTTCGCGCCGAACGCCATCCTGCCGGTCACCGGCGTGGAGCCGAGCGTCGCCCCGACTCCGGTCTTGTACAAGAGCGACTGGCCGAAAGTGGTGCCGGTGCTGAAGGCCGGTGAAACGCTCACCTTCTCGGGCGGCGAATACCGCGCGGACCATCCGTTCAGCACGCTGGTGGACGACGACGGAACGGTGCAAACCATTGAGACGCCCGGCCTGCCCGGCGTGCTGGCGTTCGCTTCGGCGGAAGTGGTCTTCGATTCGCTGAACCCGCTCGCGACCAGCGCGGGCTGGCGCGATAACTGGACGGCGCGCGTCGGCCAGGTTTTGGATCGGCGCAGCGTGCCGATGACGCTCGGGCAGTTCCCGGCCGAGCTGCAGCCCGCGACCAAGCGCACCCGCGTCAAGCAGGGCCGGTACATTTTCAACGAACTGCCCGCCTCCTTGCAAAAGCGCGTGCGCTTTGACCCGCTGGCCGGGCGGCTGGAAATCATCGGCCTCGTCAACGACAAGGAAATTGGCGACAGCACGCTCACCGCGTCGCCGCCCGCCGTTTACATTCTTGAACCGAACATCCTCACGGCGGAAGAAGCGCAAAAACTCTCGGACCTCGCCGAGAGCCAGGCGTGGAAAGATTCCGTGGCGTCCCTGGCCAAGCTCACGCGCAATCCGTCGCTGCTCGATTCCAACAACGCCGCCATTACCACTCCCGGACTCGCTGACTACCGCTCGAAGCTCGAGACGTTCTGGACCACGTACTATCAGACCATCGGCGTGCTGCCGCCGGGCAGCGTGGTGCCGCCGCCGGTGACGATTGCCAACGCCGATGACGCCTACCTCGTCGGTCTCGACGCGGAAGTGTTGCGCGACAGCACCGACAAGATCGTGACCATCAATGACCCGGTGTTCGCGGGGATCAAGCGGGTCGTTTCCGATGTGCGCCGCGCCGCGCCCGCCCGGCAGTTCGGTCCCGGCCTCGCCATCCTTCCGAACGGCGCGTTCCTTGACCCGACCCCGGCGACGACGGTGCCGGACATCAGTTACGTGAGCGTGGTGGAGAACAACGATCCGAGCCTCGGCGGTTCGCCTATCACGATCCATGTGGTGAAGGTGGATCGGCGCGAACGCTATCGCGGCTCCATCAAGACCTCGGTATCCGACAACGTGTTCGATGAAAACCTTGGCCTGCGCCACACGGGCGATTTCGGCGCGAACGCCGACGACCTCTACTTCGAGTGGTGGTATCGCCCGGATGACGGCAGCCTGAACGTGCCGCCGCCGGATTTGCTGCCGCCGGGCCAGGCCAATCCGTGGAAAGTGTTCTCCGATCCGACGGGTCGGCGCGGCCAGGGCCGCTATCAAGTCACGCTGAAGGGCAATCCCAACGCGCCCGAGGCGCTGCTCGCGGACACGTTCTGGTTCGTGCGCTATCGCCATGCGGATGACGTGACGGCGGGCACGAACTGGAAGCTGACCCAGCCCGACGGTTCGCCGCAGGTGAATTTTGTGTGGGCGGGCGCGGGCAATTCCCAGCCCTTCGTGGACTTGGACGCCGACGGCTTCCCGGATTATCGCGCGCAACTGGCGCAGGGCTGGATCAAGCGCGTGCTGGACGCGGTGAATCCGTACGAGGCGCGCATCCGCGATTTCCAAGGCGACAATCCGGCGACGGCGTCGAGCATGTTGCAGCAGTTGGGCGCGCGCTTCGAGGGGCCGGTCGCCCTCAATCCCGCCCAGAACGTGATCGAGAACGTCGGATTGATCGAACTCTACGAGACGATTCTGAAACGCGGACGGGACTTAAGCATTGATTTGTCCACGCCGGTTTCCACACCGGCCATTGCCAACGCGCTGCAACTCGTCTCCACGCGCATCGCGGATTTCTACACGCTGCTGGGCAACGAGGCTTACACGGACGCGGTCGATCCGACGATTGGGTTTGGCAGCGACAACGTGGACTACGGCAGTCTGGCACCGTCGATCTTCTCCTTTCAGAACATGGTGCCCTCCTTGATTGACGAGGAACTCGGGCTGTTGCGCGGCGTGGATGATTTCTTCGCGCGCCCGGTCTATAACCGCCTCTTCTGGAATTTCACCCAAGCCGAAGGCACCGCCGCCTACGCGCAGAATTACAACATCACCGACCTGAACTTTGACGGGTTCATTGACGAGGACGACGCGATGCTCCTCTTCCCGCAGGGCCACGGCGACGCGTGGGGCCATTACCTGACCGGCATGAGGAACCAGTATGAACTGCTCAAGCACGAGAATTTCAACTGGGTGTCGCGTTCGGAGTTCTACAACATCCAGGACATCGTGATCAAAGTGGACTTCCTCGACGAGCGAAAGTTCGCCCAGATGGCGGCGGCGAAAGCCAAAGTCGGCGCGGAGATCGTCAATCTCACCTACCGCCAGAAATACGTGGAAGACCCGGAAGCGCAGTGGCAGGGCTATCGCGACAGCCTGCCGGATCGCGGCTGGGGCGTGGAAGAATGGGCGCGGCGCGCGGCGCAGGGCGCGTACTTCGACTGGGTGACGGCGAATGCGCTCCTGCCTTCCGAGCATCCGAACGGCCGGCTCGAAGGCATCCAGAAAGTGGACCGCACGGAGAACGCGGACATCGCGGTGGTGTCGGCCAACTTGAACGCGATCCAGACGACCTTCGATCAGGCGAACAAGGGCCAGAACCCGCTGGGCCTGTCCGGCAACGTGGTGCCCTTCGATATCAGCCCGCAACTCGTGGACGATCTGCTCTTCGGCAAGACCCACTTCGAGCAGGTGTACGAGCGGGCCCAAAAGGCGATGGAGAACGCGCAAGCCATCTGGGACAACGCCAATGAAGCGCGGAACATGCTGCGCCAGGTCGGCAACAGCGAGGCCGAGTTCCGTAATGCGGTCTTCCAAGAAGACCTTTCCTACAAGAACCAGCTCATCAAGATTTTCGGCAAACCGTATGTCGGCACCATCGGGCCGGGCCGGGTTTATGCCGCCGGTTATGACGGTCCCGACCTGCTGCTCCACATGTATGTGGACGTGCGGAAGATTGACAACACCACGGTGCCGGGGCCGGCCTCGGGCTTTGCCTCGTTTGATTCGAGCGGCAAACTCACGGGCGGCGACATCTATGACGCCTTCGTCAACGGCTTGGGCAGCGGGGACGCGCCGCGCAACACGATTGCGGACATTGATACGATCCCGTCGGACATGAGGCTGTATTTAAGCGAGGCCACGCGGCGACTGTTCAACCCCACGTTTGTGCCGGACACCAGCAGCAACACGCCGGCCCTCGCGCGTAATGGCTGGTACGCGATCAATTACACCGACCTGTCCGGCCCGAAGGTGGGGCTGGAGAACCTGGTGCAATTCATGCCCACGACCACGGCCGGCTACACCTTCCAGGCCCCGGCGGAATGGGGATCGCGCGCCTCGGCGGGCGAGTTGCAATTGCTGCTCAACAAGATGATGCAACAGGAGGCTCAGATTGCCTCGGCTATTGGCGCGTGGGATGCGCTGCAAGGGCAGATCGTCCGCGAGTTGCGCTTCGTCAACGCCAAGGTGGACATGCGGGCGAATATCCGGCTCAAGAACGAGGTGTTCTCCCGCATCAAGGTCATCACCACCGAGGTGCTCAAGGGCATCGCTGGCGTGCTGGAAGTGCTCGAGGCGGTCGAGGATACGGTGACGAAGACGTTCGAGGCGGGCCGCACGATGGTGCCCACGGGCCTGCCGACCGCCGGACTGGCCTTTTCGCCGGGTGACGCGCTCGCGCCGATTCGTGGCACGTTCGTGGTCACGGAAGTCGGCGTGACCGCCGGCATCAATGCCAGCACGGCCGGTTTCAAAATCGCCAGCCTCGTGGCTGAGGGCGCGCTCGCCATCACTGAAAACGAACTGCAACTGTTCGAGCAACGCGAGGAGAACGCGCTCGAAGTGAAGGAAATGCTCAAAGAATTAGAGAACCTCCTCGGCGACGAGCCGATCAAGCGCATCGAAATCTTCAAGGAAATCCAGGCCCTGCGCGAACTGTCGGATCAATACCGCCAGATGGTGGACGAGGGCGTGCGCCTGGTGGACGAGCGCGCCGCCTTCAACAAACGCGTGGCCGCGCAGACCCAGCGCGGGCGTTATCAGGACATGACCTTCCGCGTGTCCCGCAACCACTCGCTGCAAAATTACCGCCAGGCTTTTGATCTGGCCGCCCGCTACACCTACCTCGCGGCCAAGGCCTACGATTACGAGTTGAATCCGGGCGAGTCCGACCCGCTCTCGCCGGTCCATGTCTTCACGGACATCGTGCGCGCGCGCACCATCGGACACTTCGACGGGGATGCGCGTTTCGGACGCGGCGGCCTGTCCGAGGCTCTGGCCTGGCTCAAGGCGCAATACGATCTCCAGAAGAGCCAGTTGGGCATCAACAACCCGCAGTACGAGACGGGTAAAATGTCCCTGCGCACGGAACGTTACCGCATCCTGCCGCGGGCCGAAGAAGATGAGGACGCGCCCGAGCAGCCCGTGGGGTTCCCGCAAGAAGGCGCCAACTCGGACGACCTCTGGCGGCAGACGCTGGAAGGCGCCAAGGTGCCGGACCTCTGGCAACTGCCTGAGTTCCGCGCCTACTGCCGTCCGTTCAATAGTGAAAGCGATGCCCAGGGAAATCATGTAGCCGAGCCGGGCCTGGTCCTGCGCTTCAGCACCGAGGTGATTGCGGGACGAAACTTCTTCGGCCATCCGCTCAGCGGCGGTGACCACGCCTACGATCCGAGCGTGTTTGCCACGAAGATTCGTTCCATCGGCGTGTGGTTCTCCGACTACTTGAGCGGCAACGTGTTGAACGGTCTCCCGGCCACGCCGCGCGTTTATCTGGTGCCCGTCGGCATGGATGTGATGAGCGTGTCCTCCGCCATCACGCCCACGGACGTGCGTTTCTGGAAGGTGGTGGATCAGCGCATCCCGGTGCCACTGCCCGCCCTGGGCGCGAGCCTGGAGCAGTCGAGCTATATCCCGCTGATTGACTCGATGAGCGAACGGATGGGCGAGCCGCGACGTTCCTCGATGTTCCGCGCGTATCACGACGGCGGCAACGAGGTGAACCTCGACGAACTGGTGGGCGACGGGCGGCTCATCGGCCGCTCCATCTGGAACACCCAGTGGATGCTCATCATCCCGGGCCGGATGCTGAACGCCGATCCGGACGTGGGCCTGGAACGGTTCATCGAGCAGGTCACAGACATCAAACTTGTTTTCCAAACCTATGGCTACTCCGGGAACTGACACGCCAAGGACTCGGCGACCTATGAAGACACAAGCCATTACTCACTGGGCCGGCTTCCTCGCCGGAGGCATCGCGGCGCTGCTGGCCGTGCTCGCGCCGTCCGCCCACGCCGCCGCCATTTCCGAGCCAGCCACCGTGTTCTACGGCAAGGTGATCGTGACCGACGCGGTGCGGCCGTACCTGCTCACGGAAGGCACGCTGCTGTGGACCATTGAAAAGTCCGGCGGCGGCACGCTCGCGTTGCGCGCCACGTTGCGCGAGGTCAACGAAGGCGAATTCTCCTACCGCCTGAACGTGCCGCACGAGGCGCTCCTCAGCGGGCTGCCCATCAACTCCGCCGCGCTGCCGCTGGGCGCGGTGGCGCAGACCCACGCGCACGGGCAGATCACCGTGCAAGGACTGCCCGCGCGCCGCATCGGCCCGGCCGGCGGCGCGTTCGACGCGGCGCAGGCGCTGCGCACCGCCGCCTACCGCATGGACTTGCTGGTTTCCTTGAACAGCGAAGACCTCGACGGCGACGGCCTTCCCGACTGGTGGGAAACGCGCTTCACCCTTGATGATCCGAACGCCGACCCCGACGGCGACGGCCTGAACAATCTGGCCGAGCACCGTCGCGGCACCAATCCGCGCCAAGATGATCGCGTGCCAAGTCTCGCCACGAAGGAAGTCCGCGCGGTGGCCGACGGCACGTCCCTCGTGCTGTTGCAGGCGGTGGATTCGGACAGCGCGCCCGCCGCGCTGCTCTACACGGTGACGCGGGTTCCGGACTCCGGTGTGCTTTACCTCCGCAACGCTTCGGCTTCCGCCGCCAATCCCGACGCCGCGCTGAACCTCGGCGACACTTTCACGCAAGCCGACATTGAGGGCGGAAAAATCATTTTCGCCGACCAATCACTGGCCGGGACCGTGGAAAGCTCCAGTTTCCAAGTGACGTTGCAGGACGAAAATCCGGCGCACGCCCTTTCCACGAACACGGTGCGCCTCCAGATTTACCGCCCACGCACCGAGGTTTCGCTGAACGCGGAAAACCTGGATGGCGCGGTGCCGAAAGCCCTGCCGTCCTTCGCCGGTTTCACGGCCGAGGAAGACCCGTATCTGGCCAGCCACGCGTTGAGCCGCGATTGGAGTTACGTCGTCGCGGATGGTTCCGCCGAGACGCGCAATCTGCAGGTCACGCTGCCCAGTTCCACTCTGAACACCAACTCCTACGCGACCAGTTACATTCCGAGCTACGGGCCGGACCGGTGCCACTTCCTGATCGGCGGCGGCGGCAACGACCGCTTGGTCGGCAGCATGGAGAGCGACGTCATCTCGGGCGGGCCCGGGGCCGATGTCGTGCGCGGAAATGGCGGCGCGGATCTGTTCGTCCTCGCCAGCCGTTATGACGGCAACGACACCATCGAGGATTTCAACCCGGCCGAGAATGATCGCATTGATCTGTCACGCGTGCTGGTCGGGACTTCCAAGTCGCTGACGAATTACGTCCGCGTGATCAACACCCCGAGCAATTCCATCCTCCAGATCAGTTGCACCGGCAGCGGCGCGGTTTATGGCGACCTCGCGCTCACCCTCTCAGGTCCGGTCCTCGCGCAGCAGGGCCTGGCCAGTCTGGTCGAGAGCGGCCACGTCATCACCGGCGACAAGGCGTTCGCGCCGCGCGTGAGCATCGTGGCGACGATTCCCGTCGCCAGCGAGAACGGCCCCTCGTCCGGTGAGTTCCGCCTGACGCGCACGGGTTCGCTGGACGCCGCGCTGGTCGTGAACTTGCAAATCACCGGCCCGGCAGGCAACGGCACGGATTATTTCTACCTTTCCCCGCAGGTCACGTTCCCGGCCGGGCAGCGCACGCTGACGCTGACGGTCATTCCCTACGCGGACGCGAACACCGAGTTGAACGAAGTGGTGGACATCGTGGTGCTGGGCGGAGCGGCCTATGAAGCCGCCGCCACCGCGCACGCGCAGGTGACGATTGAGGACTTGAAGCCGCTCATCAGCATCGAGGCGCTGGAGCCGCTCGCGTTGAAGTCGGATTTGACGCCGGGTTATTTCCTCATCACCCGGGAAAGCATTCTTGACCGCAGCGTCTTTGTGCAACTGACCGTGAGTGGCACGGCGGCGAATGGCACGGACTACCAGTCCATTCCTGCGTTCGTGAACTTGGCCCCCTTCCAGACCACGGCGCTCATCGCGGTCACGCCGAAGTCCACCGCGATTCTCTCGAACGGCTTGGAGTACGTGCAGCTCTTGATTCGCACGAACGCGGCCTACAAGGTCAGCAACGTCTCCAGCGCGCGCGTGATGATCCTGGAGCAGCAGATGTCCTTCAACGCGTGGCAGGATCGTTTCTTCCCCGGCGCATCCTCGGATTTGACGGCGTTCGGCAACTTGGATTCCGGCTTCAAAGGAATTCGCAACCTGCACCGCTACGCCTTCGGTCTCGATCCGTCGGCCCCGCAGCTTTCGCGCGGCGCGCCGGAGTTCAAAATCGTCAACCAGCGCCTGACCGTCGCCTTCCGCCGTCCGTACTCCGTGGTGCAGGTGCAATACGCCGTCGAGGTTTCGGACGACCTCGTGACGTGGCACTCGGGCGACCAGTGGTGGGAACAATTCACCGCGCCCGAGCACGCGAATGACGTGGAGATTGTCTCCTACCGCTCGAAGCAGACCGTGAGCGACACGCCCAAACTCTTCATGCGCGTGCGCGTGGCTTATGCGCCCTAATCCGCGCGGAGGACTTTTCATGAAACCCTTTTCGCAACAACGCAGCCGGATGGCCGGATGGTCTGTCTTCGCGGTGGTCGTGGCCTTGGCGCTGGCCGGTTGCTCGGAAAAAATTCCGGCGGATGTGCTCGCCAAAGTCGGGACGCACGAGATTCGGACGGCCGATTTGCAGCGCGAGGCCGAGCGCCGTCGCAAGCTCGGCCGCGGCGTGCCGGAGAAGAAAGCGTTGCTCCAGGAGATGGTGCAGTACGAGGCGCTGATCCAGCGCGCGAAATCCGTCGGCCTCGACAAGGACCCGCAGGTCGCGCGTGAACTGGGTAATTTGCTCGTGGCGAAACTTCTCGAACAGGAAGTCACGACGCAGTTGGAAAAAGTAACCGTGACGGACGAGGAGGTCCGCGCCGAGTTCGAGAAGAACCGCGCGAAATACACCGAGCCGGCCAAGGTGCGGCTCGCCGTGCTGTTTCTGGAAGCCAGCGCCAACAGCAGCGAAACGAAACGCACGGAGACGCGCGCGCGCCTGGCCGAGGGACTCCGCAAGTTCAAGGAGTCGCCGCCGACGCTGACGCGCAATCCGACCACGCAAGCCTTCGGTTCACTGGCGGTGCAATACTCGGATGACCAGGCCAGTCGCCACCGGGGCGGCGACCTCGGCTGGATGAACGCGGGCGAATTTAATCAACGCTGGCCCAAGCCGGTGCTGGCGGCCGGATACGCGCTCGAGAAGGGACACGTCAGCGACATCCTCCAGACCGATACGGGTTTCTACGCGGTGATGAAAACCGACCTGCGCGCGGCCACCGAGCGTTCGCTCCAGGAGTCGGAAGCCGCCTTGCGCCGCCAGTTGCTCACGGCGAAGCGCACGCAGTTGGACGAGAAATTTCGCCAAGACACCGAACAGATGGCCGGCGTGACGCTCCATGAAAAAGCGCTGGCCACCGTGGAACTGCCCAAGCCGGGACACGCGCTGGCCCGGACGGGCGAGGTTCGCCGGCCGGACTTCCCCCTCACCGCGCCCGTCCCCGGAGGCCAACGATGAAACGCCCCGGCCCTCAAACTGAGTTTGTTATGGAACGATTGAACCGAACCCTGCCGCGCGGACGCCGGAACTGGCGCCTGCTGCCGTTCCTCACGCTGACCCTCTGGCTCGCCGTCGCCACGGCCTGGTCTGCCACGGCCCCGACCATCACCGCCATCAGCAACCAGGCCACGAACGAGGATTTCACGGCCGGGCCGTACGCCTTCACCATTGGCGATGCGGAGTCGGGCGCGGGTTCGCTCAACCTGCGCGGGTTTTCTTCCAACACGAACCTCGTCCGTTTGTCGGGGATTCTCTTCTCGCACAGCGACAGCAACGGCCTGGTTTCGTTGCAGCCGGTGGCGGACGCCTTTGGCAGCGTGACCATCACGGTCTTCGTGGATGACGGCGCGCTGACCAACTCGGAGAGCTTCACGGTCACGTTCAACGCGGTGAACGATCCGCCGGTCATCACCTATCTGGACACCAACCCGTTCATCATTTCCGAGGACAGTTCCTCCATCGCCCTTGATTTGGTCGTGACCGACGTGGACACGGCGCAGGGCAGCCTTGTCGTCACCGGATCATCCTCTTTGCCCGGAGTCGTGACGCCCGCCGGTTTCGCCTTCAGCGGCAGCGGCAGCAACCGCACCGTCGTCCTCACTCCGCAGCCGAACGAAAACACGTCCGTGGCCGGCACGACGGTCACGTTGCGCGTGAGCGACGGGGAGTTCGAGGCCACCGACACGTTCACCTTGCGCGTGACTCCGGTGCCCGATCTGCCGGCCATCACGGGCACGCTGGGCGGCGCGGCCAGCCCCATCTCGGACCGTTTTCTGACCAACCTTTTCAACGGCATCACCATCGTGGACGTGGATCATCTCAAGCAGTTGTCCGAAACGGTGCATGTCATCGCCGTGCTCGGAACCAACGCGGCCCCGTTCGGCGTGTTCTCCAACACCGACTCGGTGATCACGAGCGGAACGCCGCCGAACGTGACGACCCAGTTTCGGGCGTTCCAGTTCGCGCCCTTCGCGAACAGCGTGCCGGTCGGGCAGACGGGCAGTTTCTCCCTGACCATTTATGCCTCGAACGCCAGCAGCGCGGCGGTCAGCTCGACCTTTCAAGTGTTTGTCTTTTCGGACAACGACGCGCCGTCCGTCGCCTCCACGCTCTCGCCGGACGCGATGCTCGACACGCAAAACGTGCTGCCCTTCTTCGTCACGGTGAGTGATCCCGACATCGGTGATGAAGAGCAACTGACGCTGACGATTGAGCCGGTCAACGATCCGACCTTCACCTACGGCACGCTTGAACCCGCCGCGCCTTCGTTCACGGGCAACAAGGCGTTTCTCGAATCCGCCGTGCGCTCGGTCCGCTATCGTGCCACGGCGAACGCTTCGGCCACCAATTTCATCGTGCGCCTGCGCGTGCGCGTGACCGACGTTCACGGCGGGAGTTCTGCCACGACCAATCAGTTGACGATTGTCGCGGCGAACGACGCCCCGAGCATCGTGGGCGTGTCTTCCACCACCTTCCGCATCACGGACGATCCCAGCCAGCCGTTGCTCAAGCCGTTTCAGACCGTGAGCATCGTGGATCTCGATCAGGGCGGACTCCAGCCAATGACGGTGACGCTCTCGATTGATGATTCGGCCAAGGGCGCGTATGAGCCGACGAATGTTTATTCCGGCACGCCCGCATTTGTGACCGACCAGATACGCCTGACGGGTTTCCGTCCCAAGCAACGGCCCAATCGCGTGGTGGGCGAAACCGTCAACGCCACACTCACCATTGTGGCCGTGGACAGCCTCGGTGCCCCGCGCACGGACAACGGCACCCACGTCGCCATCACCAGCGTGAACGGCGCGCCGGTTTTCAACGGCGTGCCCACGAATCAGCCGGTGCTGATCTCGCCGGCGGCGCAGGTGAGTCCGTTCCTGGGCATTTCCGTCGCGGACGATGACACGAATCTCCTCACGCTGACCGTCACGCTGGATAATCCGGCCAAGGGCGTGCTGACCAACCTGACCGGCGGCTTCGCGCTCATCAGTCCGGGCGTCTATCGCATCATCGCGAACCAGACCAACGCGAGCCTCGCGCTCACGAACCTGAAGTTTGTCGTCAGCGCCACGCATGTTTTTCCGCCCAACGAGCCGGGCGGCACCACCTTCACCTTGCACGCCAAGGACTCGGTGCTGAACACGGCCACGAAGACGCTCAAGATTTTGCTCCAGTTCGCGCCCCGCAATCATTTCGTCACGCGCATTGATGACGATCTTTTGCCCGGCTCGCTGCGCTACGCCATCACCAACACGGGGAACAACGACACCATCACCTTCGCGCTCCCGGCGTATCCGGCGCTGATCCGGCTCGATAAAAATCGCGGCCCGATCAAGCTCACGCGCAACCTCACCATCAAAGGGCCGGGCGCGGATCTCCTGACCATCAGCGGCGACACGGACGGCAACCTGGTGCCGGACACGCAGTTGTTCCGCATCCACGCCACCGTCACGATGGAAGGTCTCACCCTCACGCGCGGCAGCGGCACGCGCGGCGAAACCGAGGGCACGGGTGGCGCGATTTACGTGGGGCTGAACGGCGGCCTCACGATGCGCGCCTGCGCGGTCACCGATTCCACGGCCTCACAATGGGGCGGAGCCATTGACGTGGATCGGGGCGCGCTCGCTTTGGAGCAATGCCTGATCAAGGGGAACGCGAACAACGTGTCGCTCGGCCTCGGCGGCGGCGGCATTTCGATTTACACCGATCGAGCCTGCTCGTTCGTGAACACAACTTTCTCCGCCAACCGCCAGCGTTCCACGAGCGGCTTCGGCGGCGGTGCGATGTATGCGGAGAATTACACCCCGGCCACGGAGCTGCCGGTGAGCGTGGTGCATTGCACGTTCGCGCAAAACCAGGACGCGGCGGTGCTCGGCTCCTCGCTGCACGCGAACGTCTTCGGCACCGTCATCACCGTCCGCAATTCCATCTTCAACGACCTCTCCGGCCTCGCGCTGGAAGTGGCCGGCTCGGGCGAGATCATTTCGCAGGGCGGCAACATTTGCGACGACCTCACGCGCACGACGCTGATGCAGGGCGGGCAGCCGCAATCCATCGTGTTGCTCGATCAGCCGAGCGACGCGCCGAGCACCAGTCCCTTGCTGACGGCGTTTGATTCCCTCCTCAAGCCCACGCCCGCTTACGGCTTGCAGGCCGGCAGCCCCGCCCTCGGACGCGCGGTGAATGCGCTGCCCACCGACCAGCGCAACGTCTGGCGCGACAACCAGCCGGATGCCGGGGCCGTGGAGTTCGAGGCGACGCGCCGCGTGGTCCTCAATGAACTGCACTTTGATCCCGCCGTCGGCCAGTCCCGTTTCGTGGAGGTTTATGTCCCGCGCAATTCCGCGCCGGTGAATCTTGGCGGATACAGCCTCTTCGTGGATGGCGTGGCGCGTCACACGTTCTCGAATGTGGTGATCCAGCCCGGCTTCGGCGTGATCGTGGCGGACGCCGCGATGAGCGCCAGCGGCACGCGCGTGGAAATCGCCACGGCGACGCTCGCGATGACCAATCGTGGCTCGCTCGAAATCCGCAAGTCCGGCCTCGGCGGCCTGCCCGTCGTCGCGCTGACTTACAATGGCGTCTGGGCCGATCCGACCACGCCTTCGTTGAACAAAGTTTTCCCGAACACCTCGCTGACGCTGGCCCCGCAGTTCCTCGGGTTCGCGCTGCTGCCAAACAGCCTCGTGCTCGCGCCGCCGCTCGGCGGCGCGGACTTGGCCCGCAACACGAGTGCGAACCGGACTTCGCCGGGCGCGGACACTTCGCCCACGCCGTTCGGCAGTCCGAACGCCTTCCCCGTGGCCGTGCCGGACGCGCTGGTGGTTTCGGAGGACAACCTCACGACCGTGCTGGCCCTGGCGAATGACTTGGATGCGGACGGACTGGACCAACTCGTAATCGTCGATGTGAGCCGCGGGACGAATGCCGGCTCCATTGGCAAGTTCGCCACCAACACTGCGGCGGGCGCGTTCGTGAGCATCACGCCGTCGAACAGCCCGTTGCGCGGCACGGCCTTGCTCTACGATCCGCGCGGCAGTTCCAACATCCAGCGGCTCGCGGTCGGCGCGGAACTCACGGACTCCTTCTACTACCAGATTCTCGACGTGGGCACGGGGCTGATTCAGAGCTACGCAACCTTGAGCAACGTGACGGCCATCGTTTCGCCCGGCCACCGGCTGACCAACGGCACGCTCATTGTCATCACCAACGCGGCGGAACCGGGTTACAACGGCGAGTTCGCCATCATCAACATCAACGACGACACCTTCACCATCCCGGTGTTGTTCAGCAGTGACGTCGCGCCGCGCGGTTCGTGGCAGACCAAGAACACGCGCCTGCCCTCGACGCCTTCGGAAGCGAAGGTCACGTTGAAAATCATCGGGGTGAACGACGCTCCGGTGCCCGGAGATGATCTCGTGGCCACGGACGAGGACACGGTCCTGCGGGTCATGGCGAGTCCGAACCTCGCGGGTTCCAGCACCGTCTTCGCCACCGATGTGCAGTATCCGCATCCGCCGCTCATTTCCCCGGTCAGCCTGCTGCCGAACGACACGGACATCGACACGGATGACCACTCCGGCACGTTGAAAGTCGTGGGCGTGGTCGGCAGCGTGCGCGCCATCACCGGCTATCAAGGCACGGTCGGACTCGCGCCGCTGGTGGTGCAATCCACGAACCACGGACTGGCCTCGGGCCAGCGCATTCTCCTTTCCGGCTACGGCGGTCATGCGAGCTACAACGGCTTCCACTTCGTGACGGTGATCAACTCGAACTCGTTTTCCATCCCCGTGTTTTACGTGGACAACGCGACGGTCAAAGGCGTGTGGGCGGTGCTGACCGATGCCACGCGGCTGACGGCCACGAGCCTGTTCGGTGCGGCGGTGAAATTGGAAATTCGCGCCGACCGCATCGAGACCAGTCTCGTCTATAACCCGCGCACGTCGTCGTTCCTGAACGGTCTCGCGCTCGGTGAATCCACGAACGACGTGTTCTATTACGCGGTGGAGGACAGTCATGGCGGCACGAGCTTCGGGCGCGTGGACGTGCAAGTGGCGGGTGTGAACGACACGCCGAACCCGGTGTCCGATCCGGGATCGTTGGGCGGGTTGGCCGCGCTGGTTGGCTCGGGCCAGACGCTCAGCCAGGTCGTGGCGCAGTTGAGCGTGGTTTATGTGCTGCCGCCGGCTTCGGGCGAATCCAACCGCGTGGATGCGACCGTCCTGTTCGCGGGCAATCCGCCGGCTTACGCCCTCAGCAATCTCTGGCGCACGGACGAGCAGACCTCGTTGCTCATTCTCAGCACCAACCTGCTCGCCAACGACAGCGACGTGGATCGCAGCGACGTGCTCACCGTCTCCGCAGTTTCCGCGTTCAGCGCGCAGGGCGCGGCGGTCACGCTGGGCGGCGGCGGGCTGGTTCTGACTTACGATCCTTCGGTCTCAACCAACCTGAACAAACTCGCGCGCGAAGAAACCACGCTCGACTCGTTCTTCGCCACCATCACCGACAGCCGGGGCGGCAACGTGACGACCCTGGTCGCGGTCATCGTCTTCGGCGTGAACGACACGCCGGTGGCGCGCGACGACAGCACCGGCACGCCGGAAGATGTCGCCATCAGCTTCAATCCCATTTTCTTCCCCACCAACAATCCGGCGCTGTTTGACAGCGATGTGGATGTGAACGGACTCGCGCCGGACAACCGCACCAACGTCATCTCCGTCGCGAACCTGCAAACGCCCGGCGGCGCGCTGGTCAACATCGCGAGCAACCAGGTGAGCTACGATCCGTCGGGGTCCGCCTTCCTCGACGGACTGGCGCTCGGCCAGTTGTTTGTGGACACGTTTGATTACACGGTCACGGACAGCAGCATGTTCTTCGCGAACGACGACGCCTTCAAAGTCACGGCGGACGGCTCGAACTTCCCGCTCGATGTGCTGGCGAATGACCGCAACTTCAACCTCGACGGCGGCGCGTTTGCCATCACGGCCATCGGCACGCCCAGCCACGGCGGCGCGGTGGTCATCCGCCCGGGCGGCACGAATCTCACTTACACGCCCGAGATCAATTTCGTCGGCACGGAAGTGTTCACCTACACCATCACCGACGCGCAGGGGAACATTGACCGCGCGCTGGTCACGGTGCGCGTGACGTTGAACCAGTTGAACGGAAACATCTTCGCCGGCGCGGATCATTACAGCGTGGCGAAGGGCGAGTCCCCGTTGCTCAACGTGCTGGCGAATGACAACACGCTGCCCCTGCCGGGCACCGCGCTGACCATCACGCGCATCGTCACGACGCCGGGCCGCGACAGCGTGTCCATTGTGGGGAACCAGATCCGCTACTCGCAAACCAACGGCGGGCCGTTCCCCTACACGGAGACGTTCACTTACGAAATTTCCGGCGGTGGCACGGCGCGCGCCCTCGGTCAGGTGACGGTGCAAATCGTGAACCGCGAAGGCACGTTGAGCGTGCGCAACGACATGTTCAGCATCGCCTCCGGCGTGCAAGACGCGGCGCTGGACGTGCTCGCGAACGACACCATCGTGTCCAACTCGTCGGCGGGACTGCGCATTCGCGGCATCGTGCTGGCCCCCGCGCACGGCACGGCCACGACGAACGGCGCGGGCACCATCGTGCGCTACACGCCGGCGTCCGGCTTCGTTGGTCAGGACACTTTCAAATATCTGGCGACGGATGGATTCGGCGGCACTGGCACGGGCGTGGTCACGGTCGTGGTCGGCAGCCTCAGCACGAGCGGTGATTTCTTCGTCGTGCCGTTCGACAGCAGCACGGAAACCAATGACAACGGCGTGGCCGAACTGGACGTGCTGGCGAACGACGGCGTGATCGGCGCGGGCGGCGACAGCATTACCATCATCAACGTGACGCCCGCGAATCCGTCGCTCGGCACCATGAGCATCAAGGCTGGCGGCAAGAAACTGCTCTTCGATCCGGCGACGGATCAGGAGGGCGAAGTCGAGTTCACCTACACGATTCTCGACGGCTCGGCCAACGTGACGGCGGAGGGCCGCGTGACTGTGGTCGTGGTGCGCGAAGGCGTGAACGCCAATCCCGATTACTTCGCGGTGCTGTCCGGCAGTTCGGCGAATTCGCTTCATGTCCTCTTCAACGACGCGGCCATTCCTGACCTCGGGCGCACGCTCACGATTGTCTCCATCGGCACCGGCAGCGATGCGCCGAACCACGGCGGCACCGTGGTGTTGAACGGGACGAATGACCGGCTGATTTACACGCCGGCCCCAGGCTTCAGCGGCGAGGAGACGTTCATCTACACCATGACGGACTCGCGCCAGAGCGACACGGCGCGCGTCTCGGTACGCGTGACCGGCGGCGCGCTCGCGGCCAATGACGACGCGTTCACCATTTTCTTCGGCACCAACGCGAATGGCACGGCCATCTCCTTCACGCTGCCCGTGCTGGTCAATGATCGCGCGCTGCCCGATTTCGGCCAGGTGTTGAGCATCGTGGGCGTGGGCATCGATGACGTGAACTCGACCAACGCGCCGAGCCAGCAGGGCACGGTGGCCATTTCCGCTGACGGCTCGGCGTTGATTTACACGCCGGGCGATTTCGACGGGCCGTTCCCGTATGTCGAGCGCTTCACGTATGAAATCTCCGACGGCACGGCGCAACGCGCGGAAGGCGTGGTGGTGGTGGAAGTGCAGCAGCGCGCGAATGCCCGCGACCTCGAAACCCACGATGATGAATTCGCCGTGCGCAGCGGCAGCCTGAACAACGTGCTGCCGCTCCTCGGCAACGACAACGTGAAGCCCGCCAACGCGACGGGCTGGATTATCACGAGTCTCACGCCGCCCACTCACAACGGCGCGGTGAGCATCAACGGCCAGTCCGTTTTCTACTCGCCGCAGCCCGGCTTCATCGGCACGGATGAGTTCAGCTACACGGTGTCCGACGGTTCCGGCGGCACCGGCCAGGCCACGGTGCGTGTGAAGGTTGGTGATTTCTCGGCGTGCGATGATGTCTTCGTCGCCCTGTCCGGCACCACGAACAATGTGCTGGGCGTGTTGCTCAACGACGTGCCGACCATCACTGGCAAGACGCTCCTGCTCAACGCGGTGGGCGTTCCGGATCGCGGCGGCTCGGTGGCCATCAACCCCGCCGGCACGGTGCTGTGGTATGCGCCGGACCCGGACTTCGAGACCAATCATCCCGGGGCCACGTATCCTTACCTCGAACAATTCCACTACGACGTGGCGGATGATTCGGGCCAGACCTTCCGGGGCCTCGTCACCGTGCATGTCTTCAAGGCCGGCTCGGATCAAGACACCGCGCAGATTTCCATCACCGTGGCCGGCGTGAATGATGCGCCCACGATCACGAACACGGTTCCCGTGCCGCTCATCACGGACAAGCAGACCGGCACGCCGTTCGCCAACGTCCGTATTCACGACGTGGACAATCAGGGCACGGAACTCCTGACCGTGACCGTGATCATTGACAACGTCACCAAGGGCGTGCTGACGAATCTCGGCGGCTTCGTCGAGTCGCCGGCTGGCACTTACACGACCACGGGCACGCCGACGAACGTGACCACGGCCATTCGAGGGCTGGTCTTCGTGCCGGTGGAAAACCGCATCATCGTGCCGACCATTGAGAACACCGTCTTCACGATTCTCGCGAACGACAACCACGTCATCATGAGCAACTCGGTGACGCAGCCGGTGCAAGCGGTGAATGATCCGCCGGTCATCAGCGGCATGGTGGCGGGATTGCGCGTGTATCATCGCGCCACGTTGCGGCCGTTCTACAAGGGATTGATCACGGAAGTGGACGACAGTACCACGCAGGCGCTGGTCGTGCGCGTGACGCTGGACAATCCGATCAAGGGCTACCTCACGGCGTTAAGCGGTTTCGTAAGCAACGGGCTGGGCGTCTATACATTGAGCAATCGCACGGCGGCTTCCGCGAGCCAGACGTTGCGCGCCTTGATTTTTGTTCCGACCACGGCCAACCGCGTGGTGCTGGGAACGAACGAAACCACGCGCTTCACCGTCTCGGTCAACGACGGCTTCGCACCGGCGGTGCTCAACACGAACACCACCGTGACCGCCGTGGCCGGACTGGTGGCGCGCACGCAGGCCAGCGACGGGGACAGCGACGACGACAAGTATGGTTACGCCGTCGCCACCACCCGGGATTTCGTGGCCGTGGGCCAGCCCGAGGATGATCACAACAACGAGACGGGTTCCGCGTTCATTTACGCGCGCCGGCTGGATGGTTCCGAGGCTTGGGATGAGGTGAAGAAACTTTACCCGCCGGGCGGCGGCAACGGAGACAAGTTCGGCTACGCGGTGGCCATGAGCGGCGACCTGCTGGTGGTCGGCGCGCCGGAGAACAACACGGGCGGCAGCGACGCGGGCGCGGCTTACATTTTTGCGCGGCACCAGGGCGGCAGCAACCAGTGGGGCTTCGTGCAGCGGCTCACCGCGAGCGACGCCGCGAGTGACGATGAGTTCGGCAATGCCGTGAGCATTGATGGCGACACGATTGTCGTGGGCGCGCATGACGACAACGACCGGGGTTCCGACTCCGGCTCCGCCTATGTCTTCGAGCGCACCGGCACCAACTGGACGCAGGTTCGCAAACTCACCGCCTCGGACGGCAGCTCGGACGATGAGTTTGGCTACAGCCTCGCCGTGCAAGGCGACACGCTGGTCGTCGGCGCGCGCGACCACAATGGAGCCGGCAGCGATTCCGGCGCGGCCTACGTCTTCGACCGTCATCAAGGCGGCACCAATCAATGGGGCCAGGTGAAGAAACTCACCGCGAGCAACCCGAGTTCGGACGATCATTTCGGCACCTCTGTGGCGCTGGATCGCGATCTCATCGTGGTCGGTTCTCCATCCGACAACGCTCTCGATACCGATTCTGGATCGGCCTACCTCTTCCGTCGTCATCAAGGTGGCAGCAACCAGTGGGGACAAATCAAGATGCTGCTGGCGTCGGATGGCGCGGACTCCGACCGCTTCGGTCGCTCCGTCGGAGTGGACGGCGACAACGTGGTCGTGGGCGCGTCCGGCAGCAATGCGCGGGGTTCAGATTCGGGCGCGGCGTACTTGTATGCGCGCCACGCGGGCGGCACCAACCTGTGGAGCCAGACCGAGAAATTCATTCCCGGCAATAATTCCGCCAACGGCCACTTCGGCTTCGCCTTGTCCGTCCGGCACGACACGCTCGTGGTCGGCGCACCGAATGAAGAACCGCCCGGTGGCAAGGAAGGGACCATCTACATCTACCGCCTAAAGTACAACAACGCCCCGATGCTCGCGCTGCCGATTCCCGAGCTGTATGCGTCGCCGAACGCTCCGTTCCAATTCGTGCTGCCGCCGGGGACTTTTGCCGACGCGGATTTGCCCGAATCCCTGGTGTTGAGCACCGGCCCGCTCCCGGCGTGGCTGACTTTTGATCTGCTCACCTCCACGTTCCACGGCCTGCCCACCTTCGCGAATGTGGGCAGTCATTTCATCACCATCTTCGCCACGGATGCCGATCAAGCGAGCGTGTCCGGCGTGTGGGAAATTGAAGTGGGCCTGGCAACACCGGAAACGACGCCGCCCGCGCTGGGCGCGCCTGCTGACTTGATCCTGCCCTTCCACGCGCCACTGCCCGACGCAGATTTCGCGGGCGGCAGCGTGACGGATGACACCGACCCGGCCCCGACCGTGACCCACGTCGGCGACACCACGAGCGGCGTGTGCCCCCTGACCGTGACGCGCCTCTATCAGGCCACGGACTGGTTCGGCAATTCCAGCACCTGCGTGCAAACCATCATGCTCGACGACACCACGCCGCCGGTCATCACCGGCGAAACCAATCCAGTCGTGGCCTTTGGTGATGCGTGGGATTTCGTGGAGCCAACCGTCACCGACGAATGCACGCTCGCCAGCCTCAGCGTCTTCAGCACCACCACGAACAACCAGTGCGGCGGCACTTACACCGTCACGCGCGTCTGGCTCGCCACCGACCTGTGCGGCAACAGCCTTGCCTCCACGCAAATCGTGTCCGTGGTGGACACGGTCGCGCCCGCCCTCACCAGCCCGGCTGATTTGACGGTGGAGTGCGTCTTGGATGTTCCGGCTCCCGATTTCACGGGCGGCAGCGTCTTTGATCTGTCGGACGCCAGCCCCTTGGTCACGCATGTCAGTGACGTAAGCGCGGGCGTGAACCCGCGCATCATCACGCGCACTTATGTCGCCACGGATGTTTGCGGAAATTCCGCGACGAACACCCAGACCATCATCGTGGAGGACACGCTGGCTCCGCTGCTGACCATTCCGGCGGATGTGTTCGTCGCGGCGGAGACCAACCGGTGCGCGGTCACGAACCTCGCGCTCGGCAGCGCCCTCGCGAGCGACAATTGCGCCGTGAGCGTAACGAACGACGCGCCGTTGAGTTTCGCGCTCGGCACCACCCGCGTGGTCTGGACCGCGACGGATGCCGTCGGTCATTCCGTCAGCCTCACGCAACTCGTCACGGTGGG
>JBBQYK010000010.1:0-28578 GCA_038208765.1 Verrucomicrobiota bacterium | reverse complement strand
ACGCGTCAAATTTCCGCACCGACTTCGCCTTCCCTTCCAAGGCCGAAATGGCCAAGCCCAAGGAGAAATCTTCCGCGCCGACCGTGCCCGTGGGCACGCGCACGGGGAAAACCTTCGAGGCGTTGCGCGAGGAATATCTCGCGCTCAAGACCGCCGCAGTCGCGGTCGAGCGCGTGGTGGTGCGGACGGAAACGGAATTGAAAGACGGCGCGGTGCAACTGGAAACCCTGACGCGCCAAATCGCCGCCGAGGGCACGGAAGTCGCCACGGTGGAATCGAGTGCGACCGTGCTGCGCAAGAAGCTGGCCCGGTTGCGCCAGGCTCCTTCCCGCCGCGCCGAGTGGCAGGGGAAAGAGCAGGCCATCACGCCGATCGAGGAAGATTTGTGGGAACTCCAGAAAAAATCAGCCGCCGGGTCCGCCGCGTCAGATGCCTCGGTGCAAGCCACGCTGGTCAAAGCCCGCGCACAATTCACGGATAATTCCGAACAGCAACTCCGCGGCTCCACGAGCTACGAGGCGATGTACAAAATCATCGGGCAGGAGCTGTTCGTCGCCAAAGGTTTGCTGGCCAGCGGAAATCCCGAGCACCGCCGCGAGGGCGTGACGACCGCCTTGAGCGCGGCGCGGCACGCCTCGGAATTTGCGGTGAACGGCGGCGTGGCCGCGCGCATCGTCGAGGGTTACATCCTGCCTAATCTGGATCTTGCCAACGACGCCAACCGTCGCTCGCTCTTCAACGAGGAAAATCTGCTCGGCCAATGCGCAAACATTTTCGAGCGCAACTTCGAGTACCACAACGTGGTGCGGACGTATGAAATTTATCTCGCGGACGCTAAGACCGCCACGCGCGTGGACTGGGCGCGCGAGCGCATCGGCGATGCCTATGAAAACGCGGGCGATTTGAAACACGCGCTGGAGTCCTACCGGCAGATTCGCGACACGAACAGTTTCCGCAACCTGTTCCAGCGGCAGATTCCCCGGATCGAGCGGCAGTTGAAGGGGTGAGCGCCGGAGCGCCGGCTTCCAGCACGGCGCGTTGACCATGTCCGGCCGCGATGCGCCGGGCTGGAAGCCGGCGCTCCGTGGGCTGCGGAATTCAAGCAATCCCACCTTCCGCATATCGCTTGGCTTGACTCACCCGGCGCGGACTCGGCTAATGAGCCGCACAACGTGCGCGATCTAAAAATCATTCTCGGCTTCGGCTGGAAATACATGCGGCCCTACTGGCGGCGCGTGGCCATCGGGATCGTCGTCGGCTGCATCTGCGGCCTGACCGCCAGCCTGTTCCTCTGGGCCGCGGGCGTGTTGACCGAGCGGTTGGAAAAGAAGGAACCCGCCACAGTGGTCTGTTCCAACTGCGGCCTGGAAAACAAAGTTGTTCCGAAGGCCAGGGCGGAAAAAATCCAAGACACCTTCTTTCCCGACCTGCGCGCGCGTGCCGCGCAGTGGAATCAGAACCTGAACGACACCATCGATCCGTGGCTGCCGCGTGCGGGCGTGCCACTGGACGCCCGGCGCATCCTCGGCGCGCTGCTCTTTCTTCCGCTCATCGCGCTGCTGCGGGGCGTGACGGATTACGTGAGCAATTACTGCATGGGCTGGGCCGGCGAGCGCGTGGTCAACGACCTGCGCAGCGACGTGCTGGCCAAGCTCACCTCGCTCTCGCTCGATTATTTCACGCGCGGCTCCACCGGCGACATGCTCACCCGCGTCAACATGGACACGATGAGCCTGCACCGCGCGCTGCGGCAGGCCGGATCGGACTTGGTGCGGGAATCCTTCACCGTCCTCAGCGCATTCGTGGTCTTGTGGTGGCTGGACTGGAAGCTCGCGCTGTTCATCGCCCTGATGATTCCGATCATTGCCATCCCGCTCACCGTGCTGGGAGGCAAGACGCGCCGCGCCGGACGCGGCAGCCGGAGCGCGAGCGTGCGCCAGAATTCACTGCTCGTCGAGGCGCTCTCCGGCATTCGTGTGCTCAAGGCTTTCAACCTCGAGGCCCATCAGAATGAGCGTTACCGACATCACGCCCGCGAACTGATCCGCCACACCATGAAGACGGTGCAGGCGCGGGAAATGGCCGGCCCCTTCATGGAACTGGTCTCGGCCCTCGGCATCAGCGTCGTGCTCGTCTATCTCTTCTGGAGCAACCGCCCGATGCACGAACTGGTCATGCTGATTGGCGCGCTCGCGTTCCTGATGGCCCCGCTGAAAAAGCTGGCCTCGCTGCACCTCGCCTTCGAGCAGGCCGGCGCGGGCGTGGAGCGATTGGTGGAACTGCTGCGCGAAAAGCCCAGCGTCGTCGAACCTGCATCGCCGAAGCCGCTCGCGAATTTTTCCCGCGAGATTCGTTTTGAGAATGTTGATTTCACCTACGGCCCGCGCGCGGTCTTGCGCGGCGTGTCGCTGACTATTCCGCGCGGCTTCAAGCTCGGCATCGCCGGCGAGAGCGGCTCCGGGAAAAGCACGCTCATCAATCTGCTCTTCCGCTTCTACGACGTGACGGGCGGTTCGGTGAAGATTGACGGCATTGACGTGCGTGACTTGTCCTTCGCCGATTTGCGCGGCCCGATGGCGCTGGTCAGCCAGGATGTTTTCGTCTTCCGCACCAGCGTCGCGGAGAACATCGCCGCCGGTCGCATGGGCGCGACGCGGGCGGAAATCGAGGCCGCCGCCCGCGCTGCGCTCGCGCACGAGTTCATCATGCAGTTGCCCGAGGGCTACGACACCATCATCGGCGAACGCGGCATGACACTCTCCGGCGGTCAGCGCCAGCGCCTCGCCTTGGCCCGCGCCTTCGTGCGCAACGCGCCCATCCTCGTGCTGGATGAAGCCACGGCCTCGCTGGATTCCGAGTCGGAGATGGAAGTGCAGGCCGCCATTGATCTGTTGGAGAAGAACCGGACCGTGATCTGCATCGCCCACCGCCTGAGCACGCTGGCGAACATGGATCAAATCATCGTGATCTCGAAAGAGGGGCGGATCGTGGAGCAGGGGTCGTTCGACGAACTGGTGCGTGCGAAGGGTTTGTTCGCCACGATGGCCGCACGGCAGGGAATCTTCGCCGGGAACTGATTTTCGTAGCGGCGTCTCGTCAGAGCGCCGCCATCATTTCCGATTTTGATCAGCCGCGCCCTCCCGAGACGCCGCTTTGAAGAATTGAGCCGTTGGCTTTCGTCGGGATCAAGGTTCCACCAGACGATAGTAACGCTGGCTGAAGTCCAGCGCACCGGGGTCGGTGAAGTTCGTGTGTTCCGTCAAGTTGGTGAAGGTGGTGATCGTGTTCCAGTGCAGCAGATTCGTAGTGGCCTGAATTTCATAGCGGCGATTCAGCACGCCTTTGAACGGCAGTTGAAACCCGCTGCCGGTCACGAAGGACGGCGGCTCCCATTCCGTCAGGAGACGCCCGGACTGGAGCACGGTGCCGCGATTGCCAATGACCACGAGCCGTCCATTAAGTTCCGCGACCTGGTGAAAGTTCTCGAAGGCGCGTGAAGCCCGCCGGGTCCAGTGACGAGATCGGGCGAGGTGCTGATGAACCATAGTTGCCCACCACGATCCACAGGCCGTGCGCCCAGGTCGCCGCACGGAGGTTGGCACCGTAGGCCACGCCGTAGGGAAAGCTGCTGGAGAAAGCCGTGTTCACCACGAAAGGCGATAATAGCGCGAAGGGACGACCGGGAGACTTGCATCATTGAAACGCACGGGCGCGTTCGAGAGCGGGATGGATTGCACGACGTTCCAGTTCACCAGGTTGGTGCTGGCCTCCACCGTCACGATGCATGGCGTGACGCTGCGGATGTCAAAGCCGGGCACCCCGCCGATGAAGCTGAGCGGCCCGAGCGAAACTTCGTTGACGAGGCTGCCATCGGGATTCAGGCGGGCCACGCCCGGGAGGTCCACACCGTTCACATTGGTGAATGCGCCCGTGATGAGGATGCGCCCGTCCGGCTCCACGAACACTGAGTCCAGAAACTGAAACCGGGTCCAGTATTCATCGCCCCAAATCACCGGATTGAAGCCCGGGTCCAACACGCCGTTTGCGTACAGCCGGGCGAGGCCGGTGCGCGTCACGCCGTTGTAGTTGGTGAAATTTCCCGCGATGAGCACCTGGCCGTTGGTTTGCAGCGCCATCGCGGAAATGGCCCGCGATTCCTCGTAATGGATCCCGGTGCCGATGCTGAAAGTGGCGTCCGAACTCCCATCCGCATTCAGACGGACGAGGCCGCGCAGGTTGAGATAGGGAAAGGGCGGCGGAAACTGCGGATAATAAGGGTTGGGTTCGAGCCCGAGCAGCACCTTGCCATCCGGTTGCAGCAGAAGACAGGTCACATAGTAGCTGTTAATTCCTGGGTCGAACGTGCTGTCCACGGTGCCGTCCGTGTTCAAGCGCGCGACGCCCAGCCGTGGCAGGCCGTTCACTTCGTAAAAGCTCCCCGCGAGCAGCATTTTCCCGTCGGGCTGGAAGGTGATGCTCTTCAGATCCCGCACCAAGATAACGGAGGAAAGATCCACCGTGCCGTCTTCCTCCACAAAGGCGAGACCCTCGATCCCCACCGGTCCCGATTCGTCATATACGCCCGAGATCAACCGGCCATCCGGGTGCCAAACGATGGGGCCAAAGAAGGACGTGTGCTGGTTGTTGACGTTGAACGTGGGGTCGAGCGAGCCATCGGGATTCAAGCGGTCCAGGCGACCATGGAAATTAAAAGGGTCTTCTCTGCCCGAGCTGAAGCCGCCGCCCACGATGGTTTTTCCGTCCGGCTGAACCAGCGCCAACCTCACGGAGTATGTCGGCCCGTGATCGGGATTGAAGGCGCGGTCGAGCAGACCATTTGTCTGGAAGCGCGCGATGCTCTGGCGGCAGTCGTGGTTGACGAATTGAAAGGATCCGCCGAGCCATACCTGTCCGTCCGGTTGCGCCAGCACGGTGAAGGCGGGAGAGCCGGCGGTGATTTTCAAGAAGCCCGGGTCGGTGCTGCCATTCGCGTCCAGCCGCGCCAAGAATCCGCGATAGTAGTCGATCTCATCATCGTCCTCGTCCTCCAGAATGGCCACGGAACCGCAGACCAGCATTCGTCCATCCGGCAGGACCACGCAGTCACGAACCACGGTCGCTCCGCCGAAATTAACTCCGTGCAACGTGAAGGAACTGTCGAATGTGCCGTCGTGGTTCAGCCGCATCATGCGGCTGCGCACGTTCGAGTCCACGGTGATGCTGCCGCCGCCCGCGACGACGATCTTGCCGTCCGGCTGGATCGCCACGGACTCAATCGCCCCAAAATCCGAGCGCACGATCACACTGAAGCCGCTGTCCACGGTGCCGTCCGCGTGACGGCGCGAGAGGCAGATGAAGGATGCCGCGCACGCGTATTTCACCAGCACCTGGCCGTTCGGAAACAGTCCCGCCAGTGCCCCCGTCACCGGCACGCCGGCGTTGAAGGATGTATCGGTGCTGCCATCGTCGTTGAGCCGCTGGACGGTTGCGGAGCCGATGAGGAGCCGGCCATCCGGTTGCAAGAGCGCGGTGTGCAAAGGGCCGGTGCCGGGATGGTACGCGTGGTCCAGACTGCCATCGGCATTCAACCGGGCCAGGCCGAGCCGAGTCTGCCCGTTCACGTTGGTGAAACTGCCCGCGATGATGATCTGGCCGTTGGTTTGCAAGGCAATGGAACGAACCGAATGGTAGGGAGCATAGGGCGAATAATCGGGGAGGATGTGCGTTTGAAAACTGGCATCACCGCTCCCGTCCGCGTTCAACCTTGCGAGATTGGTCCGGGCCAGACCTTTGACCCGGGTGAACGAGCCGGCGATGAGAACCTTCCCATCCGCCTGCCACGCCATCCGCTGTACCGAGCCGTTCACGCCCGGCCCGGTGATGAAGCTCGGGTCCACGTCGCCGAGGGCGGCACTGGCTTGCGGACTGCCCAGCATCATGAAGATATTGACCAGTGCGAAGAGCAGGCCGCGCGCCCCGGCCTGGTTGCAGGCGCTGATTCTTTTCGAACTACTCATGTGTGTTTTCTCCATTTCCCCGAATGCAATGTTGTTTCTTGTTTCTGAACGAAGCCATTCCGGCTTCCGAGGCGTTACTACAGAAAACGGACGCGCCGGTTACAGTGCTAGACAAATAGGTGCCGCGTGGGGTCGAGGTTCAAAGCTCCGCCCGGCCCAAGTGACCGGGCGGAGAGCCGCCGCGCAACAGCTTCAAATCACGACCCGCGCCGCACCGGTGTCGGCACGGGCGGGTCGGAAGAGACGGCAGGCCCGACGCCAATGTCACGGCGCAACGACGCGGTAGAACTGCGGCGTCACGGCCGAAGGCGCGTTGGTCAGATGCAGGGTGGAAGTGGCAAACGTGAAGTTCGTCACTGGATTCCACTGGGTGAGATTGGTACTGGCCTGCAAAGCGAATGTCTGGCCCGTGGCACCGCTCAGACTCAGACGCACCGTGCCGTCCACGTCGCGTGCGATGGAATCGAAGCGCGCCGGGAGACGGTGGGCCGGGTGGCGTGGATCAAAAGCCGAAGGCGTGATGGCGAGCGCGGGCGTGAATGCGCCCGCGACGCTCTCCCACGGCACGAGCTTGAAGTTCGTATTGCGCGTGGTGACCGAGCCGTCGTTCTCGCCGTCCTGCACGATCAGCACACCTTGAGGAAAGCCGGGCAACGCGACTGAACAAACCTCCGCACCGTCGCAAGTCGTGACTTGATCGATGGCGAGCGGTTGGTTGGCTCCGATGGCGAATCCGCCGAGATACGCGTTGGTGCCCTGACGGTCGAACACGGCAAAGTTATTGTCGCCCTGGCTGGAGACGATCAAATAACCGCCGCCATTGGTCGTGTAATAGATGCTCAAGCCTTCAATGTCCGAAGCCAGCAGAGTGCCGCTCGGTTTGACGCGATGGATGAGCGTGCCGCCATCGCGGGCGCGCGTGGGTTCGGCGGGAAACTTCCAGACGCCGACCTTTTCCTGCGCAAAATATACCCAGCCGAGTTCCTGATCGGCGACGATGCCTTCCGCCTGCCAGACATCCGGCAGCGTGATGGTGCGCACGCGCTGCCAGCCCACTTGTCCGCCGCCGACATCGACCAGTTCAAGCTGCGCGATGTGTCCGAGCGAGCTGCGGCTCACGAAGGCGTAGTGCTTCCCATCGATCTGGCTTTGGTAGAGGCAGAGGCCATACGCGGTGTCGCCGCCGTTGACCGAGCCGGGGAAGATGTGGGTGGTGAGGTCGGCGGAAACGAGCGTGAGCGGATTCGTGGAGGCGTTGGCATCGATGCGATAGATGTAAAGCGTGTCGTTGATGCGATCCGAAAAGACGGCGAGATCCACGGCTGATCCGTTGAGAGGGAAACCATGGAGCACATCCACGTTGTTCAGGCGCAACGCCCCGTTGGTCGCGGGCGCGATGACTTGCCGCACGTTCAAATCGAGATCGAAAATGGTCGCGCCGCCGAGCTTCTTCGTGGTCAGGAGCAGGCTTTGGGTCGCATTCGTGGGGTGAATCCAAAACGCCGCGTCATCGGAATCATCCGGCACGAACGCGGCGGGTGTTTCGCGGGTCGGCAGGACGATGGGGAAGACGGATTCGTTGTCGAAGATGTTGGCCGGAATGTTCACGGCGGGCAACGTGATCGGGAACGTGTTCGTGTCATCACTGGCGGTGATGCTGTTCGTAACGAAGCCAGGATGAGTGCGTCCGGCTTCGACCAGCGCGTCATCCACGGCCTGCACGGTGATGGTTTGCGGCACCGCACTGTTGGCGGCGGTGAACACGAGGTTGGTCTGCGCCACGAAATTCACGCCATCGAGACTTACGCGCACCTGGGCGTCAGCCGTGATGGCGACGGTCACCTGGCCCGTTTCCGGCACGGCCCCCAGAGCGAGGGTGTAGCTATCGGTCACGCCGTCTTCATCCACATCCGTGGTGCTGCCGCTTTGGACGATGCTGAAGGCGGAGAAGACGATGTTCTCCCGGCCCGGAGTGAGGGTGGCGCCGGGCGGGAAGTTCGTGGTCACCTGCGCGTTGAAAGCAACGGTGAGTCCCGAGCCGTTCATGCGCCCGGCGAACCAGGCATCGGCGTTGCGGGCGCGAGTGTCGCCGAAGAGCCGCACGAGAGATTCGGGGCGATTGTCATTGCCCACATTGGGAATGCGCGCGCCGCCGTACACCGGGTCGGTGACGAGCTGGCGAATGGAGATCGAATCCACAATCGTCGCCGTGTCGAGCGGCGCGACGTCGAACACGCCGTCGTTGTCCGCGTCGTAATCCGTCGCTTCCACGGGCGCAGTGGCGCTCTGCACGAGCAGCACCGAAAGGCTGTTGTTGTTGAGTGGCGAAATGGCGGTGTCGATGAACCTCGCATCCTCGATGACGCGCGTGGCGGCAGGCACAAGGAAGCCGTTGGTGGCGGAGACCTTCACGACGAGCAGACCATTCGTGCCGAGCAAGGCACCGTTGAGGTTCAGCACCAGATCCGCGCGTCCGGCGATGCCAGGATTGCCATGCACGGCGAGGAGGAAGTAACCGTCGAGCGACTGGAGCGGCGCGCCTTTGAGTTCAAGGAATTCGTGCGGCAGCGTGTTGCCCGGCGGATTGACGTAAATCTCGTTGAGCAACACAGACTGCGCAGACGCAGAGGGAATGGAGACCGCGAGCGCGGCCCAAGTGCAGGCAAGGGTAAGTTGATGGATGAGTTTCATAGGTTCTTGTTTCGCGCAGGCGCCACTGCCTGCATTCGGAGCGTTACTACAGAAAAAGAAGTAGGCGGTTACAGGCGGCGGCGAGAATCTTAAAGGCTCCCTGTCGCGCGGAGAAGTTTTGCAACCAGAGGTCTGGTTAGTTCCGCTTCGGCTGCGCTTCCAAGGAGACAGTGTGCGCCAATACTTTTGAACCTTTGTAATAGTCACGAGATGGGCCGAACACCGTCGCCAGCGAGTTGTGCCACACCTTGAACCCATCCGCCCGCACCACGAGCAGGATTTGGTCGCTGATGTGGAACTGCCCGGAACCGCCACCACCAGTGGCCTCGAAACCTTTCTTGAACTCGCAGTTTCCATTGGCATCGGTCACCGCCTCCGGCGCTCGCAATGGATTCGCCACGTCCTCGTGCCGGCCGAGCAGCCGAACTTGGGCATGAGCGACGGGTTGGCCAGTCTTCTGGTCGGTGACGTGAATTTGGATCGTGAGCAATTCGTGTCCGACAAATCGCGCGGGGAGGAAATTAGGAACAGCAAGCGCAATGAGCAGGAGGATGAGAAATCCGCCGATGGCGTAAAAAATCAATATCTGCTTTTTGGTTCTCATGGTGATAGGGCGTAACGATGCCGGGTGAAAGTTGCTACTTCCGATCCTCCCAATCCAAACCCAACTTCGCCAGTTCGCCGCGCAGGATGGGGATGTTCCAGGCCACCGTTTCTCCATCATCTTTGGCGGCCAGCAGCCATTGGCCGTCGGGACTGAATCTGAGCGCCGTGTTCCCGACAATCAGCCCAAGATTCGGAGGCGATAGCGTTGCCAGCACGCGACCAGTCGCGGTTTCGTAGAGGCGCACGTGCGTCCGATTGTAGGCCACGGCGAACATTTTGTTATCGCGTGAAAATTCGAGCGTCGGCGTGATCGCAATGCCGGATTCCATGGCAATGGGCGGATAGGCGAGACGCAGCGATGCGAGTTCATAAACTTTCAGGGCTTGCGCGGTAACGACGCCCATCCAGCGACTGTCTGGACTGAACTTCACCTGGCTGTACTTCTCCAGACGCAAGACGGCCTCGCCATTATGCGCCGCACGGAGCGCGCTCGGCTCGCGGTGTTTCATGGTGGCCACCCATTTTCCGTCGGGGCTGAGAGCCACCACATGGGCCGGCTTTTTCCACTTTCGGGTGGGCTGTTGACCGAGTGTATCCAGAAAGATCACCGCACCAGTGGCGGCAATAACCAGGGTGCGTTCGTCTGCGGCCATGGCCCCGGTGTTAACTTCTTCTCCGGGACCGCCTCGGTAAACCAAGCTCCCCTGGCTCCATTCTGCCGGCGGATTCGCCAGCGTCTCCGCGCTGACATCGTAGCGGCGCACGCAATTCTCCGCGAAGCGTTCGAAGGTGAAAAGCGTCCGGCTATCCGCGCTGAACTGCGCCCAGACACCTTTCACCCGTGCCACCTCCGTTCCCTGGACGAAATCCCATAACACACAATCACCCTCGGTTTTAGGAACCGTGGCTTCGCTGTTCACCACGCCAAGCCGTCCGTCCGGGCTGGTCCAGACACCTTGAGTGGGGCGCGCTTTCCCCGACCAGGCCATCGTGCGGTAGGAGTTGCGGGGCAGGAGTGTCGCAACACACTCGGCATTCGGCACTCCGCGAATCCCGTGCAACCGATCTCCGACCGAACTGATTCCCTGAAGAACCATGCGTTGCTCGCGCAGCAAGGGTCGGTGCGAAACGAAATCCCAGAGGATGCTCGAATGATCATGAGAATAAGTCAGAGCAGTGGAACCATCGGGAGTGAACATCACGGAAACTATGGCCGCAGCGTGCCCACTGAATGAAACGGGTTCGCCCGTGCAATCGGTCGGTCGGCCCCGGCTCAGGGTTCGCATTTCCATCCGTCCGAGTTCTCCGCCGAGCAGCAGGTGCGACCCAGCCGGGTGCCAGGCGATCTCCAAGGGATTGAAGCTTGGGTTGAACGAGCAAAGAATCTCACCCGAGGCCACATCCCAGATCTCGACCGCGTTGCGCGGGTTGGCGTGCACCACCGCCATTCGTTTGGAGTCGGGCGAGAACTCCAGTCGAGTCACGGGACGCCCCGCTTGCAAAGGACGCCGGGGAGTGTCGGAAGCAAGGGCCTGGACTGTGACGCCACCGGGCGTCAGCAAAGCCAGCGTGCGGCTGTCGGGGGAAAAGCGGAGGTGCCGGACGAAGTCAATTTTCCGGCACACGGTACGGAGAATGAGTTCCTGCGTGGCGATCTTCCAGACCCGGACTTCTCCCGTCGCATTGCTGAAGCGCACGCCGAGGAATTGATTGTCAGGACTGAAGGCCGCCTGATCGAAGGTTGCGTTTGGCGGGCCGGAGAATGTCGCCAGCACCTGTTGGGATGGGAAAGCACACAACTCCACCGCATTCGAGCCAGCATCGCGCACATACCGGTCCAGGCTGGAATCCCAAGTCCACCAAACGTCGGACCGATTCGTCATCCAATTGGCCGGCAGCGCGATGTCCACCAGCGCCAGTTGCGCAATGGCTTCTTCTCGCAGATTGAGGATTTGCGCCTCCGTCAGGCCGGGGCGCTGGATGAGTTTCTGCAACAGCGCCGAACTTTGCACGCGCGCACCGCTCCCGCCCGCGATTCGTAAAGCGCGCGCTTCGTTGAAATTCGCGTTCCACAACTCGCTCTCGGCGCGCTTGGATTCCGCGCGGGTGTTGCCCGCTTCAAGATTGGCGCGGCGCGTCTGCAACAAAATGCCGACGAGGCCCGTGAGCACGGCGAGATGCAGCGCGACCACCAAACCCGCCACGACCGGTTTGCGCTGCGCCCATTTCCAGACGCGCTCGGGCACGGTCGCTCGCCGCGCCTGAATCGGCTCGCGGTTGAGCCAGCGTTGTAATTCTTCCGCCAGCGCCTCGGCCGAGCCGTAGCGGCGTGTGGGATCTTTCTCCAGACACTTCAGGCAAATGACGGCGAGGTCGCGCGAGAGATCGGGGTGGAGAGATTGCGGGTTGGCCGGTTCGCGTTCGCGCACTTGCACCAGCACTTCGAGCGCGCTGCGGCCCACGAACGGCGGGCGGCCCGTCAACAGTTCATAGAGAATCGCGCCGAGGCTGTAGATGTCCACCGCCGTGGTCGCCTGCTTCATTTGCCCGTGCGCCTGTTCGGGTGCCATGTAGGCGGGCGTGCCGAGGACGGTGGCGCTTTGGGTCAACGCGCTGTCGTGTTCGAGCAGCTTCGCCAGCCCGAAGTCGGCGACGTGCGGCTCGCCGTCCGCGTCGAGGAGGATGTTTCCCGGTTTGAGATCACGATGGATGATTCCACGCTGGTGCGCGTGATGCACCGCGCGCGCGACCTTGATCAACAACTCCGAGGCCTGACGTGAACTGAATTTCTGTTTCGCCAACGCCCGGGTCAGTGTGCCGCCCTCCACAAAGCGCATGCTGAAGTAGTGCTGTCCCTCGTGCTCTCCGATCTCGTAGATCGGCACGATGTTCGGATGCTCCAGCCGGGCCGCCGCTTCGGCTTCGGTTTGGAAACGCTCGACCATCGCGGGCGAGGAAAAGTCACCGGCCAGAATCATCTTCAACGCCACGGTGCGGTTCAGGCTCGACTGTCGCGCCTTGTAAACCACGCCCATGCCGCCGCGCGCGATCTCCTTCACCAGTTCGTAATCGCCGAAGTAGCGGACGCGTTTCGGTTGGCCGTCAGCGGCTGGCTGTGTTTCCGCGCCCACGGTTTCCTCGGGCGGCGGTTCCAGCGCCAGCTTGAGCAGGCAGTTGGCGCAGAGTTCACCGACGGCCTGGCCGTTCAGTTCAGTGCTGCACCGTTCACATCGGGATTTACCATCCATGGAAGAATCTGGTTCGGAATGGAGTTATGGCCTCGGACTACACCGCTGGCGGCTTCAGGTTACAAGCCAATCCTGTTGATCAAAAGCCCTCACGCGCCCGGCTCCCGCAGTTGCAGTTCGGTTATTTCTTGCTGCTACTTGCGCACCGGCCACGAGTGCTCCGCCCGGCCGCAGCGGCTTAAAGCCGTGGGCCGGGCGGAGTGGATAACCCGACCCCACCTATTGCTCCCTGGTGATTTCGAAGACGGTCGTCGTGCCGCTGACTTCATGCGTCACGACGAGGAGCGGCTTGCCGTTCGGGCTGTCTTCCTCCTTGATGAAGATGAGGGCTTCGGGGCTGAGGTCGCCCGTGTTGGGGGCGGGCTTCGGCGGGATGTTGGCGGCGCTGGGCGTCACGCTGAAATTCCGGTTGTTCACGTAATTCACAAACCGCGCCTCATGCGGGTTGGTCACGTCATAGACCATGATGCCGCTCACGCGCTCCAAGCCGATGAAGGCGAACTGCCGCCCAAACGCCTTGCCCAGCACCAGGCACTCCGGCTCCGGTCCGCTGTCGTCGCTGCGGGTGTCACGCGTGTTGTTGGAACTGTTGGCGTTGAAATTCGCCGGGAACATCGCGGCCGTGATCTGCTCAAATTGATCTCCACTGTCGAAGACCAGTTCGCCCGAGGCTTTGCGAATCGAGAAGGAGCGCCCGCCAAAGGTATGAATCTCCTCGCGCTTTCCGTCGCCATCCAAGTCGCCGGAAATGCGGCTGGCCTGCAACCGTCCGAGGTTGGTGCTTCGTTTCAAAAAGGTCGCGACGGCGGCCGGGTAAATGTCGGGGTTCAACACGTAGTCCACAGCCCCTACACGGATGTCCTCGCTCCCGCTGGCGGGCGGAGGCAGTAGCCCCAGCACGCTGCGCGCGTCGCCTTCATTGGCCATGACGATGTAATCGTCGCCGCGGTATTTGTAGGCCGCGATGTTGTCGGGCTGATACATGCCCTTGACCGGCCAGTTGACGATTTGGTTGGTGCCATCCTGATCGCTCGCATCCAGCGCATTGCTGGAACCAAATCCATTGTTCGCCAGGCTGTGATCCTTGAAGCCGAGCGGGAGAATTTCGGTGAAGGTGCCCGCCACAATGTCGAGGGTGGCGACCGCGTTGTTCTCCTGCAACGTCACCCAGGCCGTGCGGGAATCGTGAGCGACGGCGATGTATTCCGGCTCGAGATCCTGCGCCACGGTGGCGTTCGGGCCGTAGATGCGGACGCCCGCCGCGCGCAGTTGGGTGATGTGATCATTGAAGTGGGTGAACACCGCAGTGCGCACATCCGCCTGCGTCAACGCAGCCACGCCGCCGGACAGATTGATGATGCTCACCGAGCCTTCGGGATCAATGCTCGGGCCGTTCGTGTTCGCGCCAACGTTGTTGTAAGTGTTCGGCTCGCCTTCGTTCGCCACCAACACGAAGCGCCCGTTGGGCGTGAAGGTGAGCATGTCGGGCAACGCTCCGACCGTGACCTGTCGCATATCTGGCACAACGATCTGTTGGCCGGGCGGCAGGTTCGCGTCCAGGGCCGCGACCACGAAAGCGACCACGCCGGGATCGGTCTTGGGCGTCGCCTGAAACGAGATCGCCACGATTCCGTCCCGCACCGCCAGGCCGCGGGGAATTCCATATTTGGTCGGTGGCACTTGCGCGAGGTTGATGCTCCCCAATTTTGCCGGCTGCGTCGGATCAGCGATGCTCAGAACATCAATGACGCGGTTGGTGGAGTTGACCACGTAGAGCCATTGTGTGGTGGGATCATGCGCAACGGTCTCCGTCGCCGAGGCGTTGTAGATGCCGCTGGCGTATCTCCCGATGGGAGTCAGCCCGATATTTTTTTGTACCGCGCCTTGCGCCGGCCAGATGGCCGCCGCCAGGATCAAAGCCGCCCCTGTGCGGGTGGCTCTGCTGTTCAATGATTTCATGTTCATGCTGTTGGTTACCTTCCGTGGATTTTCTTTGTTTCGTTGCGCTGCGAGCCCCGCTCCCGCCACATCAGCCGGAGGCGCTCGTTGCATTCGGGGCTTACTACAGAAAAAGAAGAAGGCGGTTACAGGAGGCGGCGGAAATCTCGGAAGGTCACTCCCAAGCAGGGCCGTTTCACACCGAAGGGCTGGTTAGTTCCTCCGCTGCTCCGGCTGCGCTTCCAAGGAGACTATGTGGGCCAATACTTTTGAACCTTTGTAGTAATCACGAGAAGGGCCGAACACCGTCGCCAATGGACTTTCCCAAATTTTGAATCCATCCGCCCGCACCACGAGCAGGATTTGGTCGCTCATGTGGAACTGCCCGGAACGGCCGATGACGCCGGTGGCCTCGAAACCTTTCTTGAACTCGCAGTTTCCATGGGCATCGGTCACTGCCTCCGCCGCTCGCCATGGGTTCGCCACGTCCTCGTGCCGGCCGAGCAGCCGGACTTGGACATGAGCGACGGGTTGGCCAGTCTTCTGGTCGGTGACGTGAATTTGGATCGTGAGCAACTCGTGTCCGACAAAACGCGCGGGGAGAAAATTGGGAACAGCAAGCGCAACGAGCAGGAGGATGAGAAACCCTCCGATGGCATAAAAAATCAAGGTCTGCTTTTTGGTCCTCATGGCGACATGGCGTATCTAGGCGACCTCAACTGGAGAACTCTCTGAACCACGCTTGCGGGAGGGGTGACAGGCACCATCGACGGCAAGAGGCCCGGTTCAGATTCACTCACTGGTTGGGATCCCAAATGATTCTCACCTGTGGAAAAATGGCCGTGCCGTTCGTGACCACGTCCCGGCCCGCCAGGCATTCCACATGACCGTCGGCAAACGCGAGCGTGCCGCGCCCAAGATGACGGGTGACGAAGCGGTTGGCGAAGGCGCTGGGTTGTCCCAGATGGTCATCGTCCTGCATGGGATCCACCTTGGGTTCGTCCGGCAGCCGGTTGTCCAGAAATGTCACGGTCGCGGACTCCTTCTGGACCGCGCCCAATTTCATGGTCGTGAGGTTGTCGGGGATGAGTTGGGAATTCATCGCGATGGAGAAGTAGGCGCGAGAATCATCCTGAACGTCTGGCGAAGGAAAACGCGCGCTCGGGCAGTGCAACAGCTTGGCGCGGTCGTAGAAGTCGCGCCGCACGACTTCTGAGGCGAAAGCCGAGGCTGGACGCTCGTTCATCAGCCGCGGCAGGACGTTGTACCAGACATCAATCGCCAGCGCGTTTTGGGCCTGCGGCCAGTAGTTGGGGAAGGTGCCGCCGGGAATGAAGCTTTCGCGAGGAATGAAGTCTTCGTTTTCGTCCGCGTACATGCGCAACGCTTTGTTCCATTGGGAAAACCGGTTGATGCAGGAAATCTTCCGGCCTTGCTCCTTGGCCCGACTCAACGCGGGCAAAAGCAGGGCCGCGAGGATGGCGAGAATCGCGATCACGACCAGCAGTTCGATCAATGTGAAGCCGCCGCGTCGTTGTGAACGCCGGGAATCACCGCGCCCACCTGCGGAATTATGGGAGCAATGCATCTTCATTCAGGCTCGGACACGAGGCGCAGTTGGTAGAAGCGCCGCGGGAAGTTGGTGGCCGTAAAGTCCGTGGTGGTGAGGATCGCATTGGTTGCGACGTGCTGGCTCAACGGAACCCAATTTGATGTATCCAGAACCTCCTTGCCCAACAACTCGTACTGCTTTCCCGCCTGGGCTTTCCAAGTGAGATGCAAACCCTGCGCGTCGCGGAGAATTTGTCGCGCGCGGGGCTGGATGGTGCGCGGCGGATGATTCGTGACATACCCCGGCGAGCCAATGTCCCCGGAGCTGGCGGCTCCGAGAGCACCGCAGACATTCGTCACGCTCGGCGTGCCAAACTCAATGAAGCCATCGCACCAAAAACTCAGGCTGATGCCGCGCACTGGAGTAAAGTCGGGGTTCAGATGCACATACTCGGCCCGGACGATGCGATCGTTCGGCACCAGAGCGGTCGCGTTCCAAAGAGTGATGCTGTCAAAGGTCGCACTGATGCCATTTCCGGCGTAACGAAAGAACTGCACATTCTCCGGCAGGTTTTCCTCGCCCCACCAACGGCAGAAAAAATCGGCGGTCATGTCCTGGATAAACAGGACCGACTCGCCCGGTCGGATGACGAGATCATTGGTGATGACCACCGCGCCTTCCAGCACACCTGGTGCATCATCGAAGCGATAGCCGCGCAAGTTGACGACATTGGTGTCGAAGTTGGTCAGCTCCCACCAGTCCGCCCGGCCGGAAATGGTCGAGTTGGTGGAAGTGGCTCCCATCATCTCGGTGATTTTCAGATTCGGCTTTGGGCGCACCGTGAGCATGGCAGTGGCGTTCGTCGAGCCGTTCGTATTCTGGAGATGCACGGAATAGGTGCCCGCGCTCGCGAAGCTGACGTTGGGCACGAACAGCGTGGTGTTGGTGGCACCCGGGATGTCCACGCCGTTGGAACGCCATTGATTGGTGGGAATCGGGTAGCCCCGCACGCTGACGCGGAAAATCGCGGTCTGTCCTGGCGTGACCTCGAGATCAACCGGCGGCATGACAATACTGGGCGCGCTGGGGTTGGTGTTGACCTGTAGAATAGCTGCCGCACTCAGCACATTCGTCAGGCCGTTGGTCAGTTCCACGGTGTAGCTCCCGGCCTGGAATGGCTGCGGGGCGGAAATCTCAAAGACGTTGGAAGTGGCGCCGGAGATGGGCGTGCCGTTGAACCGCCACTGAAAGCGCGCCACGGGCAGACCACTCGCCTGCACGCTGAAATTCGCGGGCGATCCACCGTCCACCGTCAGGTTCTGCGGCTGATGCGTGATGACGAGTGGTGCCGGGCCAATCGTGAAACCGGGCGAACCCACGTCGTCCGCCAGCACAGCCTGAAACGTGTTTGTTTCACCGGCGTTGCTGAAGGAAGTGAGCGAGCCCGTCGCCAGATCGTATGTGAAGCTGTAGCCCCGGCGGGCCACATACAGCTCGACTCGCTGCACGAGCGTCGTGCTGCCGCCCGCGACGTGCCAGAGCTGGACCGCATCTGAATCGCTGTTAAATCCGCGTCCCGAGTAGAAATAGATTTGCAGGCCGGGCGGCAGGTTGGTCTCGCCCCACCAGGCGCGAAAGGCCGCCGCGTCCGCGCAGTTCGTTTCAGATTTGGCAAAGATGATCGATTCGCCCGGCCCGATGCTGCGGCCGTTGAACATTGCCGCTTCTGCTCCCGCGATTCCTGCGCTGTCGTTGAACCGGTAATTGGTGAGGTTTACCGTGTTGGTGCCAAAGTTCGTCAACTCCCAGTAATCCGAGCGCGCGGTCACGCGGTTCGTTTCGAAATTGATCGAAGCGGAGGACATGACTTCCGTGATGGCGAGTTGGGCGCTCAAGAACGGAACGGCAGCGCAGACGCTCCAGCAGCAGAGAAGGCGAATCCAAGTCATTGAGGGAGTGTTCATGTCAGGGTTATTTCTGAGTCCGGTTTTGGTTGGTGCGTGAATTGACTTCGGAGGTGGACATGGGCGGAACCGGGAACAGGCCCTCGATCCGCCGCATCGCCGCCCGCTCCGGGGCGTGGGATTCATCCGTGATGGCGCTGAACCCAGAAGGCCGCCCCGGCACGATCATGAGGAAATCTTCGTCTGCCGGAATTGCCGTCAGGATCGCGATGAGATCGCGCGCGGCGTCTGCAGGGAGCTTGCTGCCGGCGACCCACGGGTTGAGCGTGCGCTCAAATTCCGATCTTGGAATCTCAATCAACCCGCGCGACGTGTTTTGCTGCAATCCGCGGAGGCTGGTGACACCCGCGTCGTAGCGCCCGTTGAGGACATCCTCGATGACATCGGCCGAGCTGTGCAGCCAGCCTCGCCGTTTCAAAGCGGCTTCGTAGCCCAGTTCGTGGACCTCCTCGATGAACTCCGAACGGCTGTCGAGGAAGGCATACTCCTTCAAGTCCCGGCCGCTCAGTCCTGCGTCCGCCAGCTTGATTTGCCCCGCGAAGGTGATGCCGGAGACCGGATCGCCGAAGGCGACCCTCCGCCCCTTCAGATCAGCCAGTGTCCGTATGCCCGAGTTGGTGCGGGTGAAAAAAATCGCGGTCTTCGTGCGCGTTTCCGCTTCCACCAACGCGCGCAGGCCCGGGTGTTTCTCCTTGGTCTGTAAATAATAAAAGACCCCCAGGCGCGCGAAATGAACGCCATTGGTCAGCAGAGCCTGTAGGCGGTCTTCTTTGAATTTATAAATGTTCAGGTCGATGCGGACCGGATGCCCGCGCCGGGCCGACATTTGCTGTTCGAGGTGGGCCAGCAACGGTGCATATTTTCTCGAGTCGGACACGGGGTTTTCATTCGCCGCCAGCCCGAAGTAGAGCCGTTCGATGGATGACTTTTTCGCCACTGGGATGATGGGCAACCCCGAAAGCAGGGAGCGGCCCTCGGATGAAATCTTCAAGACGCGCGTGGCATCGCTCAACCAGAGGCTTTCCATTCGCTCATGCAGCATGGAGACCAGCGTCGCGTTGGCTTGAGCCGTCTCCATCTCGAGCAGTTCCTTTTCCTTCAAGACCGCCGCATTCTTGTCCTTTTGTGCGCTGACTATGCTCAACAAAATCAGTGTGCCCACGAGACCGACGCAGAGCGTCCCAATCAGTGAAGCCCCCACGGGATTCCGCCGTACCCAGCGAATGGCCCGTGCGACCGGGCTGGTGTGCTTTGCCTGAACTGGCTCACGGCGCAACCAGCGTTCCAAATCCTCCGCCACGCCCAGTGCCGAGCCGTAACGGTGCATGGGATTTTTCTCCAGGCACTTGAGGCAGATGGCGGCGAGTTCCGCATCGGTGCTGCCGTTCATCGTTGAGGGCGGAACCGGTTCTTCCACGGCGGCTTTGCGCAACGTTTCGAGCGGGCTGGTTCCCCGGAAGGGAGGTTGGCCGGTCAGGAGTTCGTAGAGGATCGCGCCCAGACTGTAGATGTCCACGGCGGGAGAGATGGCTTTGCCCGCGGCCTGTTCCGGTGCCATGTAGGCGGGAGTCCCCAGCACATCGTTGGTGCGAGTCAACCCACTGTCGTGCTCCATCAGTTTCGCCACGCCAAAATCAGTGAGGTGCGGCTCGCCCGACGGGTCGATCAGGATGTTGCTGGGCTTGAGATCGCGGTGGATGACGCCGTGTTGATGCGCGAAATGGACGGCGCGAGCCACCTTGGCCAGCAGGCTGGCGATGAGCACCTGGGCTTCGCGAATCGGGCGCCGGGACGGCTTGGCTTCTTTGCCATCGCCCGGTTGAACCAAGGCCAGGTCGCGAATCTGTTTGGCCAGACTCGCGCCCGCCACAAGTTTCATGCTGAAGAAGGGTTGCCCGTTGAGTTCACCGATCTGATAGGTGGGAACGATGTTCGGATGGTCGAGCTTGGCCGCCGCCTTGGCTTCGATCTGGAAGCGCGCCAGGATGTCGAGCGAGGCATCCCGCCAGTTCTGCACCATCTTCAGGGCGACCAGCCGGTTGAGATGTTTCTGCCGGGCCTTGTACACCACGCCCATCCCGCCGCGACCGATCATCTCGAGCAACTGATAGTCGCCAAAGTAATGCTCGGCGGACGGTGCCGTGGAACTGCCCGGTGGTGAAATCTCGTGGGATTCCTCAAGCGGTGGCTCCAAAGCGATCTTCAGGAGGCAGTTGGCGCACAATTCGCCGACGGCTTGGCCGGTCAGTTCAGCGTTGCACCGCTGGCAGCGGGAGTTTTCGTCCATAATTCAATTCGCGCAGCGAAACCCTTTCACGCGCCTTACTACAAAAGTCCGGGCCGACGGTTACAGGCGGCCCCGATAAATCTTTTGGAAAAATTTGGCCGGCTACCCGTTCAACGCGGTCATCAAGCAGCGCAGTTCTTCATCCACCTCTTCCGGCGTGGCCACGGTCTGGGCGATCTCGGTCCGCACCGAGTCGCGGAAACGCTGGCGCAGCCGGTGCAGGGCCACCTTGACCGCGCCTTCGCTCAGGCCGAGCGGGCCCGCCAGTTGGCGGTAGGAATCGCCGGAGCCTTCCGCCAGCAGCAGCGGTTTCAACTGGTGAAACAATTCACCCTTTCCCGCCGTGGCATAATCAGCGCCCAGCCGTTCCATGGCCCGCTCCAGCAAGGTCATGGCCCAGCGCTTGTCGTACAAGCTTTCGGGTGCGAGTTGATCCGCCGGCTGTTGGAGGTAGGCCCGTTCCGCCGCCTCTTCGTCGAGCGAGAAAACCTTCTGCCCGCCGCCGCGTTTCTGCGCCTGGCCACGCACCCACTCGTTCACGAGAAAATGTTGCAGTGACTTCAGGAGAAAGGATCGGAAGCGGCCCCGCTCGCGGTCGGCGAGTTTCAGATATTTTTTCTCCAGCAGGCGGGCGAAGAATTCCTGGGTCAAATCCTGCGCGTCATGCGCCTCGTGGCCGGCGCGTCGCACGTAGGCGTAGAGCGGAGACCAGTAAGTGCGGCATAATTTATCCAGCGCGGCCTCAGCTTGGGGTGCGTGGGTTTGTCCCGCCATGAGCACCAGGCTCCAGTGGGTGGTGTTGAATTGCCCTACGCGCTTTGTCGCGTGGCTTTGGTCATTTTCGGAAATGGACATGCCGTGGGTGAACCAGTGCTTGATCAAACGCTAGGCAGTTCAGGGCCGGCCGTCAATCGCGTGGCTGGCGGAACGCGTCAATCTCATACGTGGCGGCGTCTCGTCAGAGCGCCGCTCATCGAATCGGAAACAATGGCGGCGCGGTAGGGAATCTTCGCGGGGATGTGAAGGTGGGATTGGAGCGCCGGCTTCCAGCACGGCGCGTAGAGCGGCGAATGTTTTGGAATGCGACTGACGTCAGCCTGAGTCATCCGGCTTGAGGAAGACCTTGGGAAATTCTGTTTTTAACGCGCCGTGCTGGAAGCCGGCGCTCCAAACTCAGAGCGGTGGCGGGCCGTCGGGACGCGGCCCCTTGTTGCGATTGGTCTCGCCGGGCTTGGGGCCGCGACGTGAGCCGTCCGAGTCGGACTTGCGGGGACGCTCCTTGGTCAACTGCTCAAACTTTTCGCGCTGTTCGGGGTTCAGCACGGCGCGGATGTTTTCATAAACTTCCTGCCGCTCCTTCTGCAACTCGGGGGCCATCAAGTCCCAGATGATTTTCACCCGCGCGTTGCCTTCGACGAAAATTTTGTCCAGCCGGTTGGTCTGGTCGGCGGTGAGCGCCAGCTCCCTTTTTAGCTTCTGATAAAAACGCTGCTGCATGTCCACGGGCGGGGCGGCGACAGGCAGGAGCTTTTGCGGAAGAACTTTTTTTGCCACCAGCCCGCCCGCGAACATGCCGGCGGCGAAGATGACGAGCGTCGCGAGGATGACCTTCCAGATTTTCACCAGACTTCGTCGGTTGAACCCGCGCTGGCGAACACCCCCGCGTTAAACACCGCCGCATTGAAGTCAGGGGTGAACTCCGCGTGCTCGGACGACGGCTCCGTCCGCAGCAACCACGCGCCGGAGAGCATCGTGACCACCAGGCAGGCGATGGCCCCGCGCCAGAGCGCCGCGCTCCACGCGCCGAGCAAATCCACGCGCACCGTCTCGGCGAGCCGCGCCATCACGCGCTTCTCGAAGGCGTACGGGACGCGGTCGTCCGCCGGGGTCGCGCGGGCGGCCGTGATCAGTTTGTTGTGCAGATTGTCGAGGTTCATAACGGCTTCGTTTCAGACGGCTGCTTCTCTCTTGGGTTACAGGTACTTGTCCCGCGCAACCCTGGCGAGACACTTCTTCATCTCGGCCCGGGCGCGGAACGCCCGCACTTTGACCAAGGGTACGGACCACCCGGTCAGCGCCGAAATCTCTTTCACAGAGCGGTCTTCTATCTCCAAAAGTTGAATGATGAGCCGGGCGGGCGGCGGCAGCATTTGCATCAGTTTCTTCACGAGCTGCTTCGCGGCCTCGGCCTTTTCGCTGACCTGCTCCGGCGCGCTCATCACGCGCTCGATCCAGTCGTCCTCCTCTTTGGTCAGCTCGGTGAAGGTGTTCTCGCGGTTGCGCTGGTGCGCGCGGAGAAAATCGTAGCAGGTCCGCACCGCCATCCGCATCAGCCAGTGCTCGAACGGCGCTTCGCCGCGAAAGCTGCCGAGCTTGTGATACGCCTTGGACCAGATTTCCTGAACGATGTCCTCAATCTCGTCCTCGCGCCGGGCGTAGCGGCGGGCGGTGGCGAAGAGGCGCGGGGAATACTTGGCCACGAGCGGCTCGAAGCTCGCCATGTCGCCCTGCAACACCGCGCGAATCAGTTCCGCATCGCTGCGTTCCATGTCGGGTGACTCTGGCATTCAGCTCCGGCGCGAACAAAGCAAAAGCCACCGCGCGCGCGGTGGCCCATGTGAACCCAACTCACAAGTCACAAAATTATTTCTCCGGCGGCGCGGGCGCGGCGGGGGTGTTGGTGCCGCCGCGCAGGAGCGGCGACTCCTTGTTTTCCATCGTCTCGAAGCGTTTCAAGATCTGCTCGCTGCGCGTGAGGTCGCGCTCTTCCTGGGGGGTGATGGTTTTCTTTTTCTTCTTCTCGCGCAGCTCGGCGACGCGCTTTTCGAGGCGGGCCTTGATTTCGTCGCGCTTGGCTTCGCGTTCGGCGGGGGACAGTTTTTTCCAATCTTCCTTCCGCCGGCCGCCTTCCTCGCGCGCGGGCTTCTTCTCCGCCGGCTCATTCGCGCGCCCATCCATCGCACTCAGTGCGAAAAGCGTGGCGGCGAGAACCGCCCAACTCCATTTGGTCATGTCAAACACGCCGCCTCAGACGGGCTGCGCGGCAGCGAAGGTTACGGCGCATCTTCATCTGCGGGGTCAAAGACCGCCCAGCAGGTAGAGAAACTTGTTCGAGCGCAGCAGGAGGCGATTGCCTGGTCAGCGGCGCGCCTTTCGCATCGCTCATGCCCAACGCTCCGTTCCCGCGAAACTGCGGCCAGTCACGGCTGGCGGCGGATAATTCAGCCGTGAGCGCGAGTGAGCAAACCAAGGCGATGCCGATGGCCGGCTGGAGGGGTGCTGTCATGGTGGCAATTGGGACAACGCCGCCCGTGCCGTCTTTCAAGGAGATTTGAAGTAACGGAGCGCGGCTTTCCAGAGCCGCAGCGCGTCCGAAGGGTCGTGGCCGCTGCGGCTCTGGAGAGCCGCGCTCCTCAATACAAAACCCGCCCCGGCATTTCGTGCCACGCGCGCATCATCGTGCGCGCTTCTGTCCTCAAAAGTTGCTGCATCGGCACGCGCCGCTTTTTCAAGTCACGCCCAAACTCGCGATACAAAAACGCATCGTCGAACCCAATCCCGGCCGCGTCCCGCCGGGTGGCCGCGAAAACAATCTTGTCCACATGCGCCCAATAAGCCGCCGCCAGACACATCGGGCACGGCTCGCAACTCGTGTAGAGCACGCAGCCGTGCAGATGAAATTTCCCCTCCGCCCTGCACGCCGCGCGAATGGCGACGACCTCTGCGTGCGCCGTCGGATCATTGGTCGAGGAAACTTTGTTCCAGCCGCGCCCGACAATTTTTCCATCACGCGCGATGACCGCGCCGAACGGCCCGCCCGCGCCACCGCCCGCGTGTCGGCGAGCCAGTTCGATCGCCTCGCGCAGCAGTGCGTCCGTTCGATCCGTCGGTGGAGTTTTCATCATTCGGCCCGAACGGCAGCGTAGTGAAGGGGGCCGCGCTGTCAAACCTGCCGCCCGCAACGGGCTGCCGGTTTGTGACCGGCGGGCAGGCCCGGCCGGTGGTGCCGCAGGCTTTGGGACTGCTGCGAGCATCGCAGCTCTGGATTCCAGCGGAGCGTCGGCCTCCCAGGGACGCGCCTCCGGCGGGGATCCAGAGCGGCAATTCTTGCCGCAGTCCAAAAGCCTGCGGCTCCACGGGACAGCTCGACCGGCTCGGCTTGACCGCCACTGCCAATCACAACCGGAGGAACCGTGATTGGCCCAGGGCAAACGCATCTAAATGCTTTGCTCGTTCTGGATTTTCATTCGTCTGCCCCAATTCGTTGGCCAGCTTTCAGGCCGGCAGCGGAGCGGCAGACGAATTGGGGCAGACGAATGGAAAAACGTCCTCGCTGATCCTCGGTTCCGCAGCCCGATGAGTTTTGATGCTTCTGCCCTGGTGGTTGGCCATTGCGGCGTTGTCATCGGCTGGCGTTCACGTCATAACCGCGCCGTTCCGAATTTCCATGACGCCAGCCGAATTTAAAAAGAAGTGGTCACGCTATCAGGGCAAGGAAACTTCCGCGTACCAGAGCCACTTTGACGACTTGTGCCGGTTGCTTGGACAGCCGACGCCGAATGAAGCCGATCCTTCCGGCTCCGACTTTTTCTGTTTCCAAAAGCGCGTGGTGAAGGATGCCGAGCTTTTCGACATGGAAGCGCCGGACGCCAGCGAGCCAACGGAGCGCGGGTTTGCCGACGTGTGGAAAAAGGACTGCTTCGCTTGGGAATACAAGGGCAAGAAAAAGAACTTGGACGAAGCGTACAAGCAACTGCTCCGCTACCGTGAATCGCTGCTCAATCCGCCGTTGCTCGTGGTTTGCGACTTTGACCGCTACATCGTCAAAACGAATTTCAACGGCACGGTTCAGGAGGTTCACGAGTTCACCAACGAACAAATTGACCGCCCGGAAAACTGGCGCGTGCTTCGCTCGCTGTTCTCCGATCCCGGTTTCCTCAAGCCGCAGAAGACGACGGCGCAAGTCACGGAAAAGCTCGCCGCCACGATTGCCGAAGTCGCCAAGTCATTGCAGAAGCGCGAGAGCGTGGAACTGGCTGACGCCAAGACGCGGGCGGAAGTGAACTTCGCGCAACGGCGCAATCTCCGCATCGCTCGTTTCCTGAATCGCATCGTCTTTTGCTTCTTTGCCGAGGACAGCGGGCTTCTGCCGAAAAACCTTTTCAGCGACATTGGGAAAACCGCGCTCGCCGATCCGAAGCACTTCGCCGCCACGCTGGAGGAACTGTTCCGTGTCATGGCCGACGGCGGCAGCTTCGGGCAACACAAGATTCGCCACTTCAACGGACACTTGTTTGAGGAGGCGACGGTTTTCGAGTTAAACGATCACGAGTTGGGCAAGCTCATTGAAGCCGGGGAAGCAGACTGGCAATTCATCGAGCCGAGTATCATGGGCACGCTGTTTGAACGCGCCCTTGAGCCGGAGCAGCGTTCGCAGCTTGGCGCGCACTACACGAGCGAGACGGATATTCGCACGCTCGTTGAACCCGTGCTGATGGCTCCGCTCCGCCGCGAATGGGCCGCGCTCAAGGGCGGACTCTCCCACGCCTACAAGAATGGCAAGGCCACGAAAGCGGAGCGCGACAAACTCGCCGCGTTCCTGAAAGAGCTTGCGACCGTCACCGTTCTCGATCCCGCGTGCGGTAGCGGCAATTTCCTTTACGTCGCGTTGCAACTCCTTCTCGACCTCGAAAAAGAAGTCGTCACCTTCGCCACGCAACTCGGCTTGCGCTTTGAGCCGCGCGTGAGCGTGCAGCAACTCAAGGCCATCGAGATCAACCCCTACGCCTACGAACTGGCGCAGGTGTCCGTGCAAATCGGTTCCCTCCAATGGCGGCGCGACAATGGTTTCGACAACGACCGCACGCCCGTTTTGCAGAACCTCAAGGGCTTCGAGAACAAGGACGCCTTGATGCACGAGACGTTCCGCAAGAAGCCGAAGAACCTCAAGGCGGCGCGCAAAGAGGAACACGAATTCCAGGATACGCTGTTCAAGGTGTACGTGGAACGCGCTTGGCCGGACTGCGATGTGATTGTCGGCAACCCGCCGTTTCTGGGTGACAAGATGATGCGCCGCGAACTCGGCGACCGCTACGTTGAAGAGCTTCGCCAGATTTACGGCAACCGCATTCCCGGCCAGTCTGACCTTTGCTGCTACTGGTTTGAGAAAGCGCGAGACGCCATCGAAAACGATAAGTGCAAGCGGGTTGGCTTACTCGCAACGCAAGGCATTCGTGGCGGGGCAAACCGTGAAGTGCTGACACGGATCAAGAAGACGGGAGACATATTTTTTGCCGAGAGCGACCGTGATTGGATTCTCGCTGGCGCAAACGTGCACGTCAGCTTAGTCGGTTTCGATAACGGAACGGAAGTAATCCGCAGTCTGGACGGTCAAAAAGTTTCCACAATCAACGCTAACTTGTCCGCACATGCAGACACACAAGGCGCTCAAGTACTGCAAGCCAACGAAGGAAACGGTTTCATCGGAGCGACGATGCACGGGCCGTTTGAAATGGACGAGGGCGAAGCTGTCCAGATGCTTAACCAACCGAACCCGCACGGCAGACCTAATAGTGATGTAATCCGCCTTTGGGCGAACGGACTTACAATCACAAAGCGATTTGAACGGCTTTGGGTGGTTGACTTCACGGATTTCAAAGACGAATCCGATGCAGCCCGCTTTGAAGCCCCGTTTAAGCACGTCAAAGCGCGAGTGAAGCCAGTGCGTGATGCCAACAGACGAGCGGCGTATCGGGAAAATTGGTGGGTGTTTGGGGAAGCACGATTCGGGATGCGGCGGGCTTGTAAAGCCCTCGCTACCTTCATTGGTACACCGCGAGTCGCAAAGCATCGGATTTTTAGGCGACTCGACACCACAATCTTGCCTACTGACCAAGTTGTTGTTTTTGCATCCGAGAATGACTTTACCTTCGGGCTTTTGCATTCGCGACTCCATGAGACATGGGCGCGCGCACATGGAACACAAGTGCGTGAACGCGAAAGCGGCTTTCGTTACACACCGACAAGTTGTTTTGAAACCTTCCCCTTTCCCCGCCCGACGCCCGCGCAGGAAGCCGCGATTGCCGCCGCCTCGAAGGAGTTGAACGAATTGCGCGAACGCTGGCTCAATCCGCCCGAATGGACGGAAACGCGCACGCTCGAATTCCCCGGCTCCGCGCATGGCCCGTGGGCGCGCTACGTTCAACAGCCGGACAAGAGCGGCATTGGCACGGTGCGCTATCCGCGCCTTGAACCGCGCGACGCCGATTGCGCCGCGAAACTGAAAAAGCGCACGCTCACGAACCTCTACAACGAGCGCCCCGCGTGGCTCGACCTCGCCCACCAGAAACTCGACGCCGCCGTCACCGCCGCCTACGGCTGGCCCGCCGATCTCAGCGACGAACAAATCCTCGAAAAACTTCTCGCCCTAAACTTGGAACGCGCCGCCGAGGAAGCCAAAGCCGCGAAGGTGAAGAAGCCGAAAACGTCCCGCGCGAAGCAAGAGGGGGAGATGTTGTGAAGCCAATTTGATTGTGAACGAAAAAAAGGAAATTCAATTTTGGCTAGACCGCGAGAAATTTTTCGAGATTGGCCGCGTTCTTCAAAAAAACTGGCACAGTTCAAATTTGGGCGAAGTGTCCATTACCGTAAAGAACGGCAAATTAATCATTATGTCGCAGCGTGGCGGCGGTGAAATTCCGTGCGAGGGCGCGGGAGAGATTACAGCCAGACTTGCTGCGCCGCAGTTCCGCAAGTTGATCACTGCACGGCGGCTCGAAAAGAAACCTTCCGGCAAGATGCAGATCGTTTTTCGACCGCAATTCGACGAAGTGGCGATTGATGTGGCTGGGGTCAAAGCCAAATTTGATTAACCCGTGAAGCCGAGGAGAACCATTCTGCATTTGAATCTCCGTCGCGAGTTCTTCGCCGCCATCGCCGCGAAGACCAAGCGCATCAAATATCGCGAACGCACGGCCTATTGGAAAATCCGTTTGGAAGGACGCCGTTACGACATGATTTGCTTTCGCAACGGCTACGCCAGCAACGCGCCGGAAATGACGGTGGAATGGCTCGGCGTGCGACGCTACGGGACGGCCCGCCGTGGTTACTACGCGATCCGGCTGGGCCGCATTTTGAAACTCTCACGCTGGCGCGGCTGAAATGGTTCACCTGCCGCCGTTGACCGTCATTTGCCAGCCGGGTATTTTGCCGCCATGAAATTTCGCGTCCTCATTGAACCCGACGAAGATGGCGTGTTCGTCGCGGAGTGTCCGTC
>JBBQYK010000009.1:0-30376 GCA_038208765.1 Verrucomicrobiota bacterium | reverse complement strand
TCCGTCACGGTGGCCGCGATTATCGCCTGACGGATGTGCATGGGAATGTCGTGCAGGCGCTGTTGGCTTAAACTGAATTCGCCTTTTGCTATGAACACACCCGCACATCTGATCAACCGCCGTGACTTCACGAAGACCACCTTGCTCGCCGGGGCCGCGCTCGCTTCGGGCGGGGTTGGCGGTCCCGCCGCAAACGCGCCTACGAAACGAATTCGCACCGGCGTCATCGGCTGCGGCAGCGTGTCGCATTCGTATCTGCCGGTGCTCACGAAATCGCCGTTCGTCGAGGTCGTGAGTTTGTGCGACATCCGCCCCGAGCGCGCGCAGAAGCAGGGCGCGAAGTTCAACGTGGCCCGCACCTACCCGCACCTTGACGCGATGCTCGCGGGCGAGCCGTTCGATTTCCTCGTGGATCTCACCGACATGCAGGCGCACGAAAAGATCAACCGTCGCGGACTCGAAGCGGGTAAACACGTCTGGAGCGAGAAGCCCATCGCCAACTCGCTCGCGGCCGGACAGAAGCTGTTGCAACTGGCGCTGAAGAAAAATCTCCGTCTCTGGGGCGCGCCCATCACCGTGCAGAGTCCGCAGTTTGCCTTCATGGCGAAACAACTTGCGGCGGGCAAGCTCGGTCGAGTGGCGGCGGCTCATGCCGATTACGGACATGAAGGGCCGAACTGGTCGGCGTTCTTTTACGAGAAGGGCGGGGGATCGATGCCCGATCTCGCGGTCTATAATTTCACCACGCTCACCGGACTGCTGGGGCCGGCGAAGTCCGTCAGTGCGATGGTCAGCATCGTCACGCCGGAGCGCACCGTCGGTGACAAGGGCCGAATCAAGGTCACCGAGGAGGACAATGCGATGGTGCTGCTCGACCACGGGAGCGGCGTGATCTCGCACACGCAGTCGGGCTTCAACTACTTCAACCCGCACGGCCACGACGGACGCCAAGAAACGCGGCACACGATCAACGTTGTCGGCTCGCACGGTTTCATGGGCCTGGTTGGCTACGACTGGGCGCCACTCGGCGTGGACCTCGCGACGAAGGACGCGCCGAAGCTGGAGCGTCATGCCACCGACGCGCAGGGTTACCTCTGGCAGCAGGGCGCGGCGCTGGCGGCGGAATGCCTCGCGACCGGGCGCGAATTGATGGTCACGCCCGGGCAGGCGCTGCATGTGCTGGAGATTATCACCGCCGCGCGCGAGTCGTCCGCGACGGGTCGGCGCATCAAGCTCGCCTCCACCTTCCAGTGGCCGTTGGTTTGAGAATTTTCTCCCGCCGGCGCGGCGGGCCGTTACACTCCGCCCGCACCATGAATCGCCGATGGCTCACGCTTGCCCTGATTGCCTGCGCGGGACTGCGCGCGCTGAACCTCGCGGCGCAATCGGCCGACGCCGGCTGGCAAACGGTCCGTGTCCCCGGCGCTTGGGAGACCAGCGGTCCCGCCGCCGCGCGCCAGCACGACGGCGTCGCGTGGTATCGCGCGTGGCTCAAACCGCACGACAGCTTCTTCACTCCGCACGAACGCAATCTCTTCGCCGAATCCGTCTCGCTGAACATCCGCAATCTCGCCGATGCGCACGAGGTGTTCGTCAATGGCACGCGCGTCGGCGGAGGCGGCGCGTTCCCGCCGCAGTTCACGAGCGGGCGTGATGGCAATCATCGCCATAAGATTCCGCCCGGCCTGCTGCGCAAGGGCGAGTGGAACGCGATTGCCATCCGCGTTTACAACGCATCCGGCCCCGGCGGATTTCTCAGCGAGGCGCCGTTCGTCATGGATTACTTCAACGAGTGCGTGCTCGAAGGCGATTGGGAATGGCGCGCGGGCGACGACACGGCTTGGGCCAAAGGCACCGCGATCAAGGAGAAGCCGCCGCGCGCGGCGTTCGACCAGTATCACGAGAGTAACCGCGTGCTTGGTGAAGCGGCGCAATTCGTCCACGGGCCGAAGCTCTTGCCGGAGCAATCCGCGACGAACTTCACCACGGCGAACGATCTGGTCGTCGAGCCATTGCTCCACGAACCGCTCGTCGCGCAGCCGACGCACTTGAGCTACGACGCCCGCGGGCGGCTCTGGATCGCGCAGTATCGGCAGTATCCGTATCCCGCTGGCGTGAAGATGCTCAGTCGCGACAAGTATTACCGCGCCCACTACGACAAGGTGCCGCCCGCGCCGCCGAACCATGATCGGGGCCGCGATGTCATCTCCATTCACGAGGACACGAATGGCGATGGCGCGTTCGACCAGCACAAAGTCTTCGTGGACGGCTTGAACATGGCCAACGCCGTTCTGCCCGGTCGCGATGGCGTCTGGGTCATGCACACGCCGTATCTGCTCTTCTATCCCGACCGCGACGGCGATGACGTGCCGGATGGCCCGCCTACGGTGCATCTCGCCGGCTTCGGATTGGAAGACACGCACTCCGTCGCGAACGGTTTGATCTGGGGACCGGACGGTTGGATTTACGGCGGGCAGGGCAGCACGACATCAAGTCGCGTTGTTCGACCCGGACTCGATGCCGCTGATGCGGCCGGCGTCTATTTCGAAGGCTGCATGGTGTGGCGCTATCATCCGGTCACGCGCGCGTATGAACTCTTCGCCGAGGGCAGCGGCAATGTTTTCGGGCTGGAGTTCGATGGCGAGGGCCGGCTCTTCAGCGGACACAACGGCGCGGAGACGCGCGGCTGGCATTATCAGCAAGGCGGCTACTACATGAAACAGGGTGTGGACCCAGGGAAGTTCGGACCGCCGCGCAATCCGTATTCGTTTGGCGAACTGCCGTGGATGAAACTCGCCGCGCCCATTCAACGCTTCACGCACGGTGTCGCCGTGGTCGAAGGCACGGCGCTCCCGGCGGCGCGACAGGGCCAGATGTTCTGGGTCGATCCGATTCACAGCTTGCTCATCGCGACCGAGCGGCAGACGCGCGGCGCAACCTTCGGCACGCGGGATCTCGATCAAGTGTTGAAGAGCGCGGATGAGGGATTCCGTCCCGTGTTCATCGTGAACGCGCCCGATGGCTCGCTCCATGTTGCCGATTTCTACGAGCACTACATCGCGCACGGGCAGCATTACCAGAGTCAGATCGATCCCACGACCGGCCGCATCTACCGGCTGCGCGGGAAAGAGTCCGCGCTGGAGAAGGACGTGAACCTTTCACGCAAAACCACGGATGAGCTGCTCGCGCTCCTGTCGCATCCGAACAAGTGGCATCGCCACACCGCCGCGCGCGTGCTTGGCTGGCGCGCGACGCCGGAAGTTCAGTCGAAACTCCGCACGCTGCTGGCTGGTGCGTCCGCACCACTCGCCGCGCTCTGGGCGTTGCATCAAGCCGGCGGCCTGGACGACACCACCGCGCTCGCGACGTTGAGGCATCCATCGCCGACGATTCGCGAATGGACCGTGCGCCTGCTCGGAGACCGCAAGGAACTTTCCCCACGGCTCGTCTCCGCAATCCAAGAGCAAGCCCGTGCCGAAACCGACGTTCGCGTGCGCGCGCAAATGGCATCCTCTGCTCGTCGTCTCCCCGTGACGCAATCACTGCTGCTGGTGAACCAACTCTTCACGCACGACGCCGACGCCAGTGATCCGTGCGTGCCGTTGCTCTGTTGGTGGGTGCTCGAAACGCATCTCGCCACACACCGTGACGCCGTGCTCGCGCTCTTCCAAGCGCCGGCGGTCTGGGATCGTCCGCTCGTGCAGGAGCACATCCTGCCGCGCCTGATGCGACGTTTTGCGGTCGAAGGACGCCGCCAGGACTTGCTCGTCTGCGCCAGTTTGTTGCGGGCTGCGACAGGGACGAATCACACCGCGCAGCTCATGAAAGGTTTCGAGGAAGCCTATCGCGGTCGCGCCATGACCGGTCTTCCCGATGAACTGCTCTCCGCCCTTGCTGCCACCGGCAACGCCCCGCTGGTGTTGCGCGTGCGCCAGCGCGAGGTCGCAGCGGTGGACGAAGCGCTGGCGCAGATTCAGAACGTCCAGGCGAAACTGGAGAATCGTTTGCTCTACATCCGCACGCTCGGCGAAGTGCGCGAGATCAAGTCCGTGCCGCCGCTGCTCGCCCTGGCCACGGGCGAGCATCCCGCCGCGCTTCGAAAGAGCGCCCTGATCGCGCTCACCGCGTTCGAGGATGCCGCCATTGCCACCAATATCCTCGCCGCCTTCACGAAGCTTCCCGCCGACGTGCGTCCCGCCGCGCTGGCCTTGCTCACGAGTCGCACGACGTGGAGCGTGGCCTTGCTGCAAGCCCTCCAAGCCGGGCGCATCGCGATGGCACTCGTGCCGCCGGACATCGCCGACCGGCTGCGGCAATCGAAGGACCAGGCCGTCCGCGAACTGGCGTTGAAAACACTTCCTCGCACGACCATCGCCACGAGCGCCGCGCTCCAGCAGCGCATCACGGAGGTTGAAAGCACGCTCAAGCGCGCGCCCGGCAATCCTTACGCCGGTGAAACGCACTTCAATCAACGCTGCGCCGCCTGCCATAAGCTGTTCTTCAAGGGCGGCAACGTGGGGCCGGATCTCACCGCCTATCAGCGCGACAATCTCGGCACGCTGCTCATCAGCATCTTGAACCCGAACGCCGAGATTCGCGAAGGCTACGCTTACGTGGAGATCGAGACGACCGATGGCCGCAACCTCGGCGGCTTCCTCACCGACCGCGACGCGCAGGTCGCCGTGTTGCGCGGCCTCGACGGCCAGGACACCACGCTGCGCGCCGCGGACATCCGCTCCATCGAACCCACCGGCCGCAGCCTCATGCCCGAAGGATTGCTCGATGACTTGAAGGAAGATGAGCTTCGCGATCTCTTCGCCTATCTGCGACAGTCGCAACCATTCACCCGATGAACCTGACTGAAAATGTGGCGGCAGGCATCCTGCCTGCCAGTGAGGGCTGGCTTCCAGCCGCCCGGAAACAGGCCAAACCTGGAGCGGCGGTTCGAAGTCACAGCGTGCTTCTCACTTCGCAGCTTCGTCCCGCCGGGCTGGAAGCCACGGCTCTCCGTCAGCCAGGATGGCCGACGCCACATTCTCAGACAGGCTCTATCAACTCCTTTATGCTTATGAACAAAACCAACCGCCTGCTCATGGCCGTCATGCTCAGTCTCGTTCCCACGCTCACTCACGCTGCCGAAATCCGCCTCGGCATCATTGGCCTGGACACCTCGCACGTCACGGCCTTCACCGAGACCTTGAACAACTCCAAGGCCAAGGATCATGTGCCCGGCGCGCGCGTGGTCGCGGCCTTCAAGGGCGGTAGCGCGGACATCGAATCGAGCATCAACCGTGTCGAGGGTTACACCAAGACCCTCCGCGAAAAGTATGGCGTGAAGATTTACGACACTGTCCAGGAAGTCTGCGCGAACGTGGACGCCGTGCTGATCGAGTCCGTTGATGGCCGGCCGCATCTGGAGCAGGCGCGCATCGTCATCGCCGCGAAGAAGCCGCTCTACATCGACAAGCCCGTGGCCGGGACGCTTCGTGACGCGCTGGAAATTTATCGTCTCGCCGAGGCGGCGGGCGTGCCCATCTTCAGTTCCTCGTCGCTGCGTTTCGGCAAGAACACGCTGGCCGTGCGCGGCGGCAGCATCGGCAGGGTGTTGAGCGCCGAGACCACCAGCCCGGCGCACCTTGACCCGCATCATCCGGATCTCTTCTGGTATGGCGTCCACGGCTGTGAATCGCTTTTCACGGTCATGGGCACCGGCTGCGAAACCGTCGAACGCCGCAAGACCGCCGGCGGCAAGATCGAAGTCATCGGCCAGTGGAAGGGCGGCCGCACCGGCACCTTCCGCGAGGACACGAAGTACGGCGGCAAGGCCGTGGGCGAAAAGGGCGAGTCGCCGGTCGGCCAGTTCGACGGCTACACGCCGCTCGTGGCGGAGATCGTGAAGTTCTTCCAGACGAAGCAGCCGCCGGTGTCCGCCGCCGAGACCATTGAGTTGTTCGCCTTCATGGAAGCGGCGGATGAGAGCAAGCGGCAGGAGGGAAAGCCGGTGGCGATTGCGGAAGTAATGAAGAAGGCGAAGCGATGAAAATTTCAAATCTCAAAACTCAAATTCCAAACAAGCTCCAAGCTCCAAGCTCCAAATCCCAAGGGACGTCCGGCGGGCGATGGCGTTGGTTGAAATTTGGAGTTTGGATTTTGTTTGGGATTTGGGATTTGGGTTTTGGAGTTTCCGCTTCCGCTGCCTTTCTCCGCGCCGGTGCCGCCCTCATCGACATCACGCCCACCAACCTGCCCATCCGCACCGCCGGCAATCTCACCGTCACTCTGGTCAGCAAAGTTCACGATCCGCTGCACACGCGCGCGATGGTGCTGGATGACGGCGCGACGATGCTCGCGCTCGCCGTCGTGGACAGTTGCATGATCGCGCGTGAAGACTTGGATGCAGCCAAGGCTCTGGCCAGTCGCGCCACGGGCATCTCCGTGTCGAACATGATGATCTCCTCCACGCACACGCACACGGCACCGGCGGTTTATGGCTGCCACGGCAACGATGCGGAGCCGGAGTATCGCGCCCACATTATCCCGCGCATCGCGGAGAGCATCGTGCAGGCGTGGCGGAATCTTCAGCCCGCGCGCGTCGGCTGGGGCAAGAGCGACCTGCCGGAGTTCGTGCATTGCCGTCGCTGGATCATGCGGCCGGGCACGGCGCAGTCGCCCAACTCCGCCTTCACCGGTGCCGCCACCAATATTGCCATGATGAATCCCGGCTTCGCCAACACGAACAAGGTGCGCCAGACCGGGCCGGTCGATCCGGCGGTCACGGTGCTGTCCGTGCAAACGCGCGAGGGTCGCCCGCTGGCCTTGCTGGCGAATTACTCCACGCACTACGCCAGCGCGCCGTCGGGGGAAATCTCCGCCGACTACTTCGGAGAGTTCTGCCGCGTGATCGCGCAGGAGTTGAAGGCGGAAACGAATTTCGTCGCGCTCATGAGCAACGGCACGAGCGGCGATGCCAATCCCATCGACTTCACCAAATCGAACTGGGTGGCGACGCCATCCATCGTCGCGAAAGCCGTCGCCGGTGCCGCGCACCAGGCGCTCGCCGGAATGAAATATCGCGACGACGTGACGCTGCGCGCCGTCACGCGGCACCTCACGCTCGGCGTGCGCCTGCCCACGTTGCCGCAGATCGCCGAGGCCCGCGCGTATCTCGCCGCGAAAGTCGTCAACCGCCCGACGCGCAACTGGGAAGAAAATTACGCGCGCGAAACCACGCTTCTGGCCGCCTGGCCCGCGACGAAGGAGATCACCTTGCAGGCGCTGGCCATCGGCGACTTCGCGCTCGCCGCCGTGCCGTGCGAGACCTACGGCAGCACCGGTCTGGCGATTAAAAAGGCCAGTCCGTTCCCGCTCACCATGGTCGTCGGCCTGGCCAACGGCTACCACGGCTACCTGCCGCCGCCGGATCAATTCCCGCTCGGCGGCTACACCACTTGGCGCGCACGCAGCAGTTATTTGGAGGAAGAAGCGGAGGTGAAGATACGGAACAACGTGGCCACGCTTTTGAATCATGCACGCTCCAAGTAGGAAGAACGAGCGCGTTGGAATTTCCCGATCTGCACGTCAGAATCACTGCCAAGCATGAAAGCCAAGTGGCCCGAAACGAACTGTGCCGATCTTCACGCGGATTTCCTCCGTGCCATGCAGTCGTGTGGCCGGGGCCTTGGGAATTCAACTGGTCTCATCGCAATTGTAGCCCCACTGCTTCAGCGCAAACCAAAACCATGATCATGATCCCCAAATCGCTGCTTCTCTCCGGCCTGCTGACGCTGGCCTTCGCCGCTTCGTCCGTCGCCGCTAACAGCTTCGACATCCGCTCGCGCGGCGCGAAGGGCGACGGTGCAGCTCTCGACACGGTCGCGATTCAGGCGGCCATCGACGCTTGTCGCGACGCGGGCGGCGGACAGGTGTTGTTCCCGGCCGGACGCTATCTCTCCGGCACGATTCATCTGCGCAGCGGCGTGACATTGCATCTCGACGCGGGCGCGCGGCTCATCGGCACCACGAATCTCGCGCAATACGCGCAGCCCACGCCGCCCGCCTTCATGCCCGAGGCCAAGTGGGGCAAGTGGCATCGCGGCCTCATCGTCGGCGAGAATGTCGAGGACGTGGCCATCACCGGAACGGGCGTCATCGACGGCAATCGCGTCTTCGACCCGACGGGTGAGGAACGAATGCGCGGGCCGCACACGATTGTGTTTGTGAACTGCCGCCGCTTCACGCTGCGCGATGTGACCATCTTGGATTCCGCGAACTACGCCGTGTTTTTCCAGGCGAGCGACGACGTGGAGATTCGCAACGTCAAGTTCATCGGCGGCTGGGATGGCGTGCATTGGCGCGGCGCGCCCGAACGTTGGTGCCAGAACGTGAACATCATCGGCTGCCAGTTCTTCACCGGCGACGACGCCATCGCCGGCCGTTACTGGAACAACACGGTCATCAAGGATTGCTTGATCAACTCGTCGTGCAACGGCATCCGGCTCATCGGCCCGGCGACGCGGCTGACGATTGCGAACAATCTCTTTCGCGGCCCCGGCGAGCGACCGCACCTGACTTCGCGCGAGAAGCGTCGGACGAACATGCTTTCAGGAATCATCCTCCAGCCCGGTGCCTGGGACGCGACGCGCGGCCCGCTCGACGACGTGCTGCTCGCGAACAACGTGATGGAGAACGTTGCTTCGCCGGTGACCATTTGGATCAAGCCCGGCAACACCGTGGGCAAAGTCACCGTCAGCGGGCTTAATGCCACAGGTGTTTATCGCTCCGCCTTCTCGGTCGAGAGCTGGGCGGACGCGCCGGTCACGAATGTCGTGCTGCGTAACGTGCAGGTGGAGTTCACCGGCGGAGGAAAAGCCTGGCCGGCGGAGCAAGTCGTGAAAGGCCCCGGAGTGGACGCCCGCCCGCTTCCCGCGTGGGGGATCTACGCGCGCAACGTCGAACATCTCACGCTGGAAGATGTGCGCCTCAGCCTGGCCGAAGACGACACGCGTCCCGTGCTGCACGCCGGGAGCGTGGGACGCTTGAACCTCGATAACTTCAAATTCACCCGCGTGCCCGGCGTGATGGAGCCTTTCGTCACCACCAATGTGGGCCACTTATTGCAGCGACCATGAACCGACGTGAATTCCTTAAATCCGCGGCCCTCGCAGGCGCAGCGGGTTCGTCGCTGGATCTCCACGCTGCCGAACCTTCGGACGGCGCGCCGTCGGGCCTAGGCGTCCAGCGGACCTGGCGCGGTGACGGGCGGAAAGCGGCGGATGAATCGGTGGCCACTCCGGAGAATTTCTGAGAACCTAAACCCCATGAAAATGCTCCGACTCATTTGCCTATTCCTTCCGCTGGCGCTCGCCTCGCTCGCGCCCGCCGCCACCACGAACACGCTCCGCGTTTATTTCATTGGCAACAGCGTCACCGACACGGTGCGCTACGGTGAACTGGCGACGCTGGCGGCGTCTCGCGACGTGAAGCTCGACTGGGGCCGCACCATGATTCCCGGTGCGCCGCTGGAATGGATTTACACGCACCCGAATGACGGGTTCCGTCAGGAACCGTACGGCACCTGGACGAACGCGCTGAACCACTTCGCCTGGGACGCCGTGTCGCTTCAGCCCTTTGATCGTCAGCTGCACGGAAAGAACAAGGATGGCAAAGACCTCGGCGACGCGGCGTTGATCAAGGAATTCGCGCAGATGGCGGCACGGCAGAATCCTGACGTGCAGATTTACATTTACGCCCGCTGGCCGCGGGTGACGAGCGGCGGCAAGGGCGTGCCGTTCGACAAGAACGATTACGATCCAACGAAGCCCGGCAGCGGGAATGATCTGTCGAAGGTGGACGACTTCACCGCGCGCTGGGAGGCGAAGTATTCCGGCGGTTGGGACAATTCCAACGAAGGCCGCGACTACTTCGAGACGCTGCTGCGCGAGGTGCGGAAGGAATTGCCGACCCTGAAAAAGAAGCCGCTGCTGGTGCCCGTCGGGCAGGTAATGGACGCCTTGCACCAGCAGATGAAGGCGGGCCGCGTGCCCGGCTACACCAGCATTTATCAATTCTACAAGGACGGCATCCACCTGAACGAAGCCGGCTCGTATCTGGTGGGCTGCACCTACTTCGCGACGCTGCTCAAGCAATCGCCCGTCGGCCTGCCCACCGCGCCGTATGGCAAGATCAACCCGGCGCTGGCGGAGACGATTCAGAAAACGGTCTGGCAAATCGTCTCCGCGCATCCGGAGGCGGGCGTGGCGGCGCGGTGACGGCCTTTGACACTGTATCGGGTGCGATTGGAGGTGGCGGTCAAGACCGGTCGGGTAGCGCAGAATTGCATTCTGCTGTATCGCGGATTTTCAATCCGCAGGCTGATCGAACTTCCAACGCCTTCGCCCTCGCCGACGCCCTGCCGAAGGCAATTCGGCGATACCGCAGATTACAAATTTGCGCTACGACTGACCGCCACTTTCAATCACACCCGTTCCCGCCGCCGGACTTGCCAGCCTGCCGGTGAGTGCCTAAGTTCCGCCCCTCTTGTTTTCAACAGTCACAACTTTAAGCACTTAATTCCATCCATGAGCGTTCTCATTGTCGGTTCCACGGCCCTCGATTCCATCAAGACTCCGCACGCGGAAAACCCGCGCCTGCTCGGCGGCTCGGCCAGTCATGCGGCGGTCGCGGCGAGCTTTTTCTCGCCCGTCAATCTCGTCGGCGTGGTGGGAAAAGATTTTCCCAAGAAGTACGTCAGTCTTTACCGCCGCCACAAAATTGATCTCGAAGGTCTGCAGATCGCGGCGGGAAAAACTTTTCACTGGAGTGCGGAGTATGAGGTGAACATGAACCATCGCCGCACCCTGCTCACGGAGTTGGGCGTGTTCGAGCAGTTCACCCCGCATCTCCCGGCCAGCTACAAGAAGTCACGTTACGTTTTGCTCGCGAACATCGCGCCGAGCCTCCAGCACCACGTCCTGGACCAGATGAGCAAGCCCAAGTTCGTCGTCGCCGACACGATGGATCTCTGGCTCAACATCGCGAAGGACGACCTCGTGAAACTGCTCCCGCGTATCGACGGCTTCGTGCTCAACGACAGCGAGGCGCATCAGCTCACCGAGACCGACAACGTGTTCACCGCGCTCAAGCGCATCCACAAGCAGGGGCCGCGCTACGTCATCATCAAAAAAGGTTCGCACGGCTCCATCCTGTCTGGGCCGGGCGGCATTTTCATCTGCCCCGCCTACCCGCTCCACAATGTCTGCGACCCGACCGGCGCGGGCGACAGCTTCGTGGGCGGGCTGATGGGTTACCTCGCGTCCGCGCGCGGGAGCATCGACGCGAACATCCGGCGCGCGATGATTTACGGCAGCGTGACCGCGAGCTTCTGCTGCGAAGGTTTTGGTTTGAAGAAAACCACGACCGTGAAGCGCGCCGACATCGACCGGCGCGTGAAGGAACTGGAGAAGTTCACGAAGTTTTAGCGGGCGGTGGAGCGCGACGTAGCGCCCCACTTTTCAGCCGGCAGGAAGCACCACGGGTGCGGTAGGGCGACGCTGTCCTCAGCGCGCCGGTCATTTTCTCAGTTGGGAAAATCAGAATAGCCTCAAGATGCACCGACGTGCCCGGGTGCATCTGGAGGGCGTGTTGCCCAAATCAAAAGGAGCGGCGGACAGCCATGTCCGCAGCAGCGCACGCCATGGAATTTCATCGTTTTCGCGGCGTCAAACGAACAGCGGACTCGGCGGTCCGCTGCTCCGGCAATTTGGGCAACACGCCCTCACACTGTCCGGGTTGTGGCGGTTGGCGGGGGCTTTCGTCGCGGAGCGACAGTGGAAATTAGCCCGGCACGAAGTGCCGGGTCTGTCGCGGAAAATTCGTTTCCGTCCCGAAGGGACGGCGGAAAGCCGGCGTCCTTTCAGGACGCGACCACGAACAATCCTGGCCCCAGACACTTCGTGTCTGGCTAATTTCCGCAGCCGCTTCGCGGCCTGGCAAGAACAGTGTCCAGATGCACCGATGTCCCCGCGTCACCGTCCTGTGGCTTGACGCTGCGGGGCGGGCTTCCTAGCGTCAGCCTGCATGACCAACCTGAACTTTCCCGCGCTGCTCGCGTTCGTTCTGCTGCTCCCGTCGGCGCACGCGCAGACCGTTTCCTCCAACATCCTCTCGTCCTCGAATGGCGGGGCCATTGTGCGCTTCACCGTCGCGCACACGAACATCATCGGTCTCATCGACGCATCGAAACGGAATGCGCCGCCGTCCACCGATGGAAAATTTCCGCAGGAGATCGTCTTCGCCTTTCGCGACGACGCGGAGGCGCTGATCGAGCGCGTGGCCATCAAGCCCGACCCGCGCACGGCGAAGACGAACTGGCCCAAGCGCGTGAGCATTCTGGTGAGCACGAAGAATCCCCTGGAAGGTTTCGAGGAGGCAGGCGTGCTCAGTCTCGAACAGGAAGCGACGCAACAGGAACTGCCCGTCAATCGGCGCGCAAAATATTTGAAGCTGCGCGTCATCGAAAATTTCGGCGGCACACGCCTGAACTTGGGCGAAGTGAAAGCCTACGAAGGCACGGAGCCGGGCTACATCTCCGTGTTGAAACGCCCGCCCACCGTCCGCACGCCGCGCACGAATGTGGAGGCGGCGCTGATTCAGAAAGACCTGAACGAGCCGAACGATTCCGCGAGCGCGGCAACGAAAATTGTTTTCGGCCAACCGGCGGCGGGCAGCATCAATCCGCCGGGTGAGTTCGATTTTTATTCCTTCACGCAGCCGGCGAAGGCGCGCGTGGTGACGATGAGTCTCGCGGGCGAGCCAAACATCCGCACGTCGATCGCGCTGCAACGCGACGGGAAGACGGTGAAGGAGTTTGATCCGAGCAAGGCCGTGGTCGAGCGCGCGGACTTGTCGTGGCTCGTCGAGCCGGGCGAGCACACGCTGCGACTGACGGAGCCGCCGGTGTCGCTGGTGCTGATCTGGGATTCGAGCACGAGCATGAGGGGCAACGAGGCGGCGCTACAGCGCGGCGTGGAGGCGTTCATCGCGCGCGTGCAGGCGCCGGATCGCGTGCAGCTCATCCAGTTCAGCAGCAAGGTGGAACTGGTCACGACGAATTTCTCCAGCGAGGCGGGCGCGCTCCAGGCGGCGTTCAAAAAAAGTTACAAGCTGACCAGCGGCACGGCCTTCCTCGACGCGGTGGAGAAGGGCGCGCAACTGCTCGACGGCGTGCCCGGCAACCGCGCCATTGTCGTGATGACCGACGGCGCGGACACGCAGAGCAAGACCGCGCCCGCCGCATTCTGGCAGACGCTCGCAGACCAGCGCATCCGCCTCTACACCATTGGCCTCGGCAAGGAACTCGGGCGCTTTATGGACAAGACCGGCAACACGGCCAAACGCGCGCTGGCCCACTACGCCGAGGCGTCGAACGGGCGCTTCTTCTTCACGGAAAAGCCTGAGCAGTTGCTGAATCTCTACGAGGAAATTTCCAGCGAACTGCGCTCCATCTCCCAATACCAGTTCACGATGACGCCGAGCGCGGGCGACGGCGCGCTGACCGTGAACGCGCTGGCCGGCAAACGCGTGGTGACCAACGCGCACACACCGATGGAAATCATCTTCGATGCGTCCGGCTCGATGCGGGAAAAACTCGGCGAGCGGCGGAAAATTGAAATCATGAAGCAGGTCATCCCGCAGATCATCGACGCGATGCCGGCCAACCAGCAAATCGCGCTGCGTGTCTATGGGCACCGGATTGATTCGCAACGGCCCGGAGCGCGCACGGATTCCGAACTCGTCCTGCCGCTCGGCGTGGTGGACAAGGAGAAGTTAAAGACCACGATCCTCGCGCTGCCGACGCGCGGCACCACGCCCATCGCGCATTCGCTCCAGCAGTTGCCGCAGGATTTCGCGAACGTGCCGGGCGACAAAACGATTGTGCTCGTCACCGACGGTCGCGAGGAAGCGGGCGGCGATCCGGTGAAAGTCGTGCGCGAGCTCCTGGACAGCGGCTTCAAGTTTCGCCTGAACGTGGTGGGCTTCGCGCTCGCCGACCGCGAGAGCAAGCAGCAGATGCAAACCATCGCTGAGATGACCGGCGGGAATTTTTACGACGCCGGCAGCGCGGCGGGTTTGCGCGATGCGATGGAACGCTCGGTGGTCGAAGAATCGCTGGCTTTGCCTTACACGCTGCTCGACGCGGCGGGCGCGGAAGTCCATCGCGGCACCACGGGCCGCACCGCTGCCGCCGTGCCGGAAGGCGTGTTCACCCTGCGCGTGGAGACGGAAGGCCAGCCGCTCATCGTGCCGAACATCCGCATCGTCGCCAAAGCCGCGACGCGCGTGGAACTGGCCCGCGAGGGCGAGGAGTTTTCTGCGGCGGTGACGATGGGGCAGTAGTCCGCCCTGGGCGGAAATTCCAAAGTCCAAAAAAACAAATCCCAAACAAATTCCAAAGCCCCAAAGTCCAACTCGCACTGCCCGTTTGAACGGCATCCGTTCTTGGAATTTGGAAATTGGAGTATTGGAGTTTGTTTGGGATTTGGATTGTGGACTTTGGAATTTGTTTTCACGGCGGAAATCCAAACGACAATTTCACCGCCACGTATTCGGGATGCACCGCGCCTTCGCGCGTGCGGATGATGAGCGGCGGTTCCTCCCAAGTCCGGACGCGCATGGACTCAGGCAAATCCGCCGCACGCATCATACCGAACAGGCCGAGCAACGGACGCTCGCCTTCGCGCAAGACCACGGGACGGCGGCGCACGATGACCAGTCCGGCGTCGCGCGCGCCGGCCTTCACGCGCTCATCCTGCTCGTCGGGCGTGATGGGAAAGACGCACGCGAAGAATCCGCCGGGCGCGAGGTGCTTCGCCGCCGTCGTGCAGTAGTCCGCGATGTTCCCGCGCAGCTCGAAGCGGCAGGCAATCTTCTGCGGATGATCTCCTTCCACGCCGCTGCCGGGTGGAAAGTACGGCGGGCTGCCCAGCACCAGATCAAACTTCTCGCCTTCACGCAGCACGCCTGCGTCGCGAAAATCTCCCTGCCGGATTTCGTAGCGCTCGGTGAGTCCATTCCACTGCGCGGACTTGCACGCGAGTCGCACGCTGTCCTCCTGCGCTTCGACGGTGACGAAGCGCGCGCCCGGCAAACGCCACGCGGCCATCATGCCGACGGTGCCGATGCCGCTCCCGAGATCGAGCGCGGTTCGCGCTATGGGACACCAACTCGTGCCATACCACGCCGTGAGCACGTCGTCGGTGGAGAAGCGATGGCCGCTGGCGAGTTGGAAGAGGCGGAAGTATCCGCTGATGGCGTCGAGCGTCTCGCCCGGTTCCACGGATGGGCCATGACCGAGGGCGCCCGGTGGAATGGGACCGGGCTTGGTCCAGCCTTTGAATGTCGGGTCGTCGTGCCGCATCGGCGGAGCGTAGAGTGCGGTGGCCCGCGCGTGAAAGGTGCAACTCGTTTTGAACTTTCGCCATGCCTCTGTTACCACCCCCGCCGATGAGTTGCTGGCCGCCTCTCCGTCCCGCTCCCGTCGCGAATAGACCCGCGCGCGCCGCCGTCCCATGCCCGTTCGGATTTTCAAGGAGCTGAATGGCCTTCAAGGCAGGACAAATTTTTGCCGGTTACGAAATTCTCCGCGAACTCGGTCGCGGCGGAATGGGCGCCGTGTACGAGGCACGTCAGCTTGCCTTGCAGCGCATCGTGGCTCTGAAAATTCTCCCGCCGCATCTCGCCGACGAGGAAGGTTTCGTCGCGCGCTTCCAGTCCGAGGCCATCGCGGCGGCGAACGTGAACCACGCGAACATCGTGCAGGTGTTCACGGCGGGCGAAGCCGAGGGCATCGAATACATCGCCATGGAGTTCATCGAGGGCGAGACGATTCAGCAGCGGTTGAAACGGCTGGGGCGGCTGCCGCTCACCGAGGCGCTCGACATCGCGTATCACGTCGCGGCGGCGCTCGATCACGCGTGGCAGGCGGCGCAGCTCATTCATCGCGACGTGAAGCCGGACAACATTTTCCTCGCCCATAACGGCACGGTGAAGCTCGGTGATTTTGGGCTGGCGAAAATTCTTCGCGAAGGCGCGACCAGCGCCACCGTCACCGGCGTGGTCCTTGGTTCGGCGCATTTCATGAGTCCCGAGCAGGCGCGCGGGCAGCGCGATCTCGACGCGCGCACGGACATCTACAGCCTCGGCTGCACGCTGCATTACATGATGACCGGGCGCACGGTGTTCGAGGGGCCGGACTTCATGAGTGTGATGTACAAGCATGTGAATGAAGCGCCCGCGCCGCTGCACACGCTGCTGCCGCACTGCCCGGCGGGCGTGAATCGCCTGCTGACCAGGATGCTGGCCAAGGAGCGCGAGCAGCGGCCCCAGAGCTACCCGGAATTGCTCGAAGAGCTGGTCCACGTCCGCGATGAAGCGCGCGTCTGGGAACAGAGCGATGAACGGCGGCGCCGCAGTATGGCGCGCGTAGAGCCGCCGCGCCGCGCCGGGCGCTGGGTTTTTGCCATCGCTGTGGTGGCCGCGCTGCTGGTCGCGGGCAGCTACGGCTACGGCAAGCTCGCGGACCGCGCCCGCCGCGTGACCGTGAATCATTCGCTCTCCGACCCGAGCGACCGGCGCGACTTCATCCGCCGCGTGGAAAAGCTTCCGCCCGTGGAGCGCCTCGAACGCGTGATGGCGAAACTGCGCGAGTTGAATCCTGATTTCGCCGGGCAGGAAGATTACCGCGTCGAGGCCGGGGCGGTGACGGAACTCACGCTCTCCAGCGTGGGCCTGCAAAACCTCTGGCCGCTGGCGGCGCTGCCACATCTGCGCGTGCTGGACCTCGCAGGCGATCCCGCCGCGCGCCGCCGCGGCACGCTCTCGGACATTTCCGCGCTGGCGGAACTGCCCATCGAGGAACTCGACGTGAGCTGGACGGCGGTGGAGGACCTGCGGCCGCTGGCGAGGACGCCGTTGAAAATCCTGCGCGCCGCGAACACCCGCGTGCGTGACCTTGCGCCGCTGGCCTTGCGGCCGCTGGAGGAGCTCGACGTTTCCTTCACCGAGGTCACCGACGTCGCGCCGCTGCGCGACCGGCCGCTGATCACGCTGCGCTTGAACGACACCAAGGTGCGCGACCTGTCGCCGTTGCGCGGGCTGCCGCTGGTGACGGTAACGTGTGACGCGCGGCGGCTGCGCGGCCAGATCGAGGTGGTGCGCTCGTGGAAGCAGTTGGAATCCATCAACGGCGCACCGGCGCGCAACTTCGACGCGCGCCTGCCGGACCGGCGGAAGTAACGGCAGCGCTGCTCAGTTCGCCGCCGGCTTCGGCGTTTCTTTCTCCTTCGCGTCCTCGGCGACAATGAGGCGTTGCTCCATGTCCTTCTTCCACTCATCGCCGAGTTTCTGGACGGTCTTGCCGTCGAGCGTTTTCCAGAGCGCCTCGTTGTATTTGTTCTGGCGTCCGGCGGCGTTGAGTTTCACGACCAGATTGGTGTCATTTTGTGTCCCGCGTTATTCCAGCTTCTGCGCCGGCATTTTCATGGGGAACAGTCCGGGGCAGCAGCCGAACGTCTCGTGAAACACGGAGCTGAAATGGCTCAGGCTGTTGTAGCCCACGGTCATCGCGGCCTCGGTCACATTGCACTGACCGGTGCGGAGCAGTTCCGCCGCGCGCTCCATCCGCACCTGCCGGATGTATTGCTGAATGGTCATCCCGGTCTCCTGCGAGAACTGCCGGCTCAAATAGAACGTGCTGCACCCAACTGTCTTCGCGAGTTCCTCGAGCGCGGGCGGTTCGGCGAGGCGCTGGCGCAAAATTTCCTGTGCGCGCGCCACGCGGTCGCGCGCCGCCCGCTGCGCGCGAGTGCAAAACATCTCGCCGCCGGGCGGACGGAAGAAAACATGGGTGGCCACTTCGAGCGCCTTGCACCGGAACCACACGCCCTGGGCCGGCGTGAACACGGGGCAGTGGCGCAGGCTGTCCACCAGTTGCAGCAGCGCGCTCGGCAGCCGCTCGGGCGTTTGCACGAAGGAAGTGCGCGCCTCCCCGCGCACTACGGCGCGCACCTGATCGTGTAACTGCGCCTCTTGTTCGGAAAAATTCTGCCGCAAAAAATCCGGCGACAACTCCACGGTGATGAACCGGTGCGCCTCGCCCGCGCGCCGCGTCGCGCGCAAGGGCGGCTGACCTTGATAATAAAATGACAGTGCGCCCGGCGGGAGTTCCGTGGTCTTGCCGCCGCTCTCGATGCGTCCGGTGCCTTCGAGATTCACGCACAGTTCCAGGCTGCCGGGATGAAAGCTCGCCGCCCAGTCGAGTTCCTTCGGCGAGGAAAATTCGTGCCACTCGAAGCTGAACCCGAGTTCGCGATAATTGCCGAAGAGCGGACGCCAGCCCGCGCCCACGGCCCGCCACGCGGCGGCCTCGCCGAATGGTTCGCCGTTCGCGCGCGCTTTGATTTCTGACCGGAGTGGCGGCATCGGCGGGAAGTGTTTGTCACCGAAAGGGTGAACGCAAGGGAGTGATCGTGGGGCATCCGTCCCGGCTGGTGTCCTTCAGCCGGGACGGCCAAAGGACTGATGGCAGGCGGGACGCCTGCCCCACTACAAGTCAGCGCGCCTGGATCGCGTAGAGATTCTGCATCGTCGCCACGTAGAGCACGCCGTTCGCCGCCGTGGCTGTGGCGCTGATCGGCGTCTTGAGTTCCGCTTCCATCAGCACCTGTTTTTCGCGCGTGGCGGCCCACACGTAAAAATTTCCCGCGCGCGTGCCGAGATAGACTTTTCCGTCTGCCACGTAAGGCGAGGCCCACGAGTCGCCCTTGATGTCGTGCGTCCAAATTGGCTTTCCCGTCGCCGCGTCCACGCAGTGCATCTTGCGCCCGATGTCGGAGATGAAGACGAGTCCGTTGAAAATCGCCGCCGTGGCCATGACGTGTTTCTCCAGTGGATACGACCACACCTGCGCCGAGCGCGTGAGGTCGCCGGTCTTGGTCACATCAATGCACTTCAACCACGCCTCGTTCTTGCCCCAGAAAATATCGCCACCGCCCGCGACGTAGAGTTTGCCGTCGAGGAAGACCGGCATGCCGTAAAGGTTGCTCGGCCCTTCGCGGCGGTTGGTGGTGAAGCGGTGGACATTCGTGCGTGGCGCGTCGGGATCGAAGTCGAAGTGGAAAAGTTTTTTCAGCGGGGCAGGGCGGGTCGTGGTTCGTGGTTCATAACTCGTGGGCAATGGTTCAAAGCCATAGACGATTCCGTTGCCGCCGCAGAAGAAGATCGTCTCCTTGCCATTCACCACGCCGAGCGACGGCGACGACCAGTTGCAATGGAACGTCTCCGGCGCAATGCGCTCGTCGTCGCGCGCCAGATACGCGCCGGTGTGTTTGTCCAGTACCACGAGGCCGGGCGCGTCGGGCGTGCGAATTTTCCGGTGCGTGTTGTCCACGCCCGTGCCGGAGTTCAGATAAAGATGATCGCCGCGAATCAAAATCGAACTGTGCGAGCCGTCGTGTGACCAGATGCCCGCGCCTGCCGTGAGATCAAATTTCCAAAGAATGTCCGCATCCAGCGGGCCGGGAACGATGGGAGTTTCTGGTTTGGGGTGTGGAGTTTGGAGGGGGATGCCGCGCGCTGTGATTTGATTGGTCGCGTCGGCCATCGGGCGTTGCACCATATACGCGCCCTCGTCCTGGAACGGCCCGTCATTTCCGTTCGCCATGCCCTTCACGTCGAGGCACAACACCGCGCCGCGATTGTCCACGACATAGACGCGGTCGCCTTCGACCGTGGCGGGCGAGGAGATGCCGCACTTGGGCCAGTCGTGATACTTGTCCTCCTCGCGCTTCGGCACCACGAGTTGCCAGAGCAATTTCCCCGTCGTCTCCTCGAAGCACATGAGCACGCCGCGATCCCCCTGATGCTTCGGGTCGCGCGGGTCGCCGTTGTTCGTGCCGATGAAGACGCGCCCGTTCGCCACGACCGGAGTGGAATGCGTCTCGTTCCCCAGCTTCGCGACCCACTTGATGTTCTTCCCCGTGCGCGGATCAAAATCGGCGGGCAGCCCGCGCTCGCTGGAAACCATGTTGCGCGTCCACGCCTGGCCCCACTGCGGTTGGTCGGCGGCAAAGAGCGGCACGACCATCAGCGCGGCGAAAGAAATATGACGGAGCCAATTCATCGGTGTGCTGACGAGCCTGCGCGACTGAGGCTTCAACGGCGAGTGGGAAATCATCGGAGCGCGGACCGCCGAGTCCGCGTGTTCATGGCCACGGACGCACAGGCCGCCCTTGGGAGTCGGAGAATCACGCGGACTCGGCGGCCCGCGCTCCGAGGTCAGGGTTGGCGGCGCTCCTTCTTCCCGCTACGCTCCCGCCGTGTTTCGCCCCTGCATTGATCTGCACGAAGGAAAAGTGAAGCAAATCGTCGGCGGCTCGCTGCGGGACAGCGGCGCGGGTTTGCAGACGAATTTTGTCTCGGAGAAATCCGCCGCCTGGTTCGCCGAACTGTATCGCCGCGATGAACTGCTCGGCGGCCACGTCATCCTGCTCGGTCCCGGCAACGACTCAGCGGCGCGCGCGGCGCTGGCGGCGTATCCCGGCGGACTGCATCTCGGCGGCGGCGTGAACCGCGACAACGCCCGTGGCTGGCTCGAAGCGGGCGCGTCACATGTCATCGTCACGTCCTGGGTCTTCCGCGAAGGACGCGTGGACTGGGACCGGTTGAATAACTTGGTGTCAATTATTGGGCGGCGTCGGTTGGTGCTGGACCTGAGCTGCCGGCAACGCGACGGGGAGTATTTCGTGGTCACGGACCGCTGGCAGAAATTCACGACCGAGAAAATTTCCGCTGATCTCCTCAACAAGCTCGGGGCCTTTTGCGATGAGTTCCTCATTCACGCCGCCGACGTGGAAGGCTTGTGCGGGGGCATCGATCACGCGCTCGTGGAAAAGCTCGCGGCGTGGTCGCCATTGCCCGTGACGTACGCCGGTGGCGCGAAGTCGCTGGCGGATTTGGAAGAGGTGACGCGCATCGGACGCGGGCAGATTGATCTCACCATCGGCTCGGCGCTCGACATCTTCGGCGGCACGGGTGTGAAGTACGATGAGGCGGTGGCGTTCAACCAGCGGCCTTCCCCGTACCCATAGAAGTAGTGGCCGAAGACCGGATGAGTTGCCGGCTCGGTCATTTCTGTTGATCAGCTTTTCACCTTTTCAGCTTCCCCCCACCTCGCCACTCTCCGGCCACGCGATGAAGCCGACCGTCTATATCGAGACGACGATTCCCAGCCTGCTCACAGCTTGGCCGAGCCGGGATGTCGTGATCGCGGACAGCAACAGGCGACCCGGGACTGGTGGGAAACCCGGCGGAATAATTACCAGTTGTTTGTTTCGGAACTGGTTCTCGACGAGGCCGGCATGGGCGATGCGACGGCATCCGCGTCGCGCTTGGAAGCCCTGGCCGGGTGCCGGGTTCTGGGCGTCACGGAAGCGACCGAAGCCTTGACCATCGCCCTGCTCGCGACCCGACTGATTCCGCCGAAGGCTGCTGCCGACGCGGCGCATATCGCCGTGGCCGCCGTGCATCACATGGATTTTCTCCTGACTTGGAATTGCCGCCACATCGCCAACGCGACCATTGTAGATCGGATTCGCTCTGTCTGTGCACGGGAAGGTTACACTCCGCCCATCATCTGCACGCCCAATGAATTAATGATAGGCTGACCCCATGAAAAACGAGAACCCCATCGAAGAGGTCTGGCGCATCCGCGAGCAAATCGGCGCGGAATGCGGTTACGATGTCGGCCGGCTATTCAAGCGCCTGCGGGCTTTGGAAGCGCGGCACAAAGAACGGCTGGTCCAGCCGCCCCCGCGCCGCGCCGGATCGGAAGCCGCCATCTTGCGTGAGGAGCCGCCGCCGTACGGACGCAAAAACGATGAGGCGAAGTGATACCAAGCGTGACGAATAAAAATCCAATCTAGGAAATCTGGTGCCTTCGTGAAGAACTCGCAGACGAGTGGTTCGAGGCACTCTGATAATTTGCAACCGCGCAGGTGGTAGCTTGGGTGAGACGCCCTTGGCGGGAGTGCTTGCAGTTCTCACCCCAGCGCCACTTGCCCGCTCGTCACTCGGGTGAAGTATCCGCCGCGTGCTTGCAACTCCTCCGGCGAACCGCACTCCGTCACGCGGCCGGCCTCGATGACCACAATCTTATCCACGCGCCGAATCGTGCTCAGGCGGTGTGCGACCATCAGCGTGGTGCGTCCGCGCATGAGGCTAAAAATGCTCTCGACGACCTGCGCCTCGCTCTCGGCGTCGAGCGCGCTAGTGGGTTCATCGAGCAACAGAATCGGCGCGTCTTTCAGAAACGCACGGGCGATGTTGATGCGCTGGCGCTCGCCCACGCTCAAGCGGGCCGCGCCGTCGCCCACGACCGTTTGATACTGCTGCGGCAGTTTGCTGATGAAATCGTGCGCGTTCGCCGCGCGCGCCGCCGCCTCGATTTCGGCGGCGGTCGCGTTCGGTTTTCCGAAGGCGATGTTCTCGGCAATCGTGGTCGGCAGGAGAATTGGCTCCTGCAAGACCACGGCGATTTGTTCGCGCAAATCCTTGAGCCGCAGTTCGCGCAAATCCACTCCGTCGAGTTTCACCGCGCCAGAGTTGGGGTCGAAAAAGCGCGGCACGAGATTCATCAACGTGGATTTGCCCGCGCCGCTCGGTCCGATGAAGGCGCACGCCTCGCCCGGCTGCACTTCGAAGCTCAGATCGTGCAGCACCGGGCGATCCTTTTCGTAGCTGAACGAGACATGCTCCAATGTTAGTCTTCCCGTGGCGACGAGCGCGTCCTGACCTTGGACCTTGGACTTTGGACCTTGGACTTTTCTGGCGTTTTCCGCGTCGCGCACTTCTTCCGGCGAATCGAGCACTTCAAACACCCGCCCGGTCGCGGCGAGCGCGTTCGCTGTGGTCGCGCCGACGTGCGAGAGCTGGTTGAGCGGCTCGTACATCTGCCCGAGGTAGGTGAGAAAGACGACGAGTCCGCCGACGGTGAGCCGCTGCGCGAGCACTTCGTGGCTGCCAATCCACACGATGGCCGCCGTGCCTGCCGCGAACACGAGTGAGATGCCGAGCCAGTAGATGAGTTCCCAGCCGTGCTGCGAGAGGCGCTGCTGGCGCGCGGTCTCCGCCTGCGCATCGAACGCGCGCTGCTGTCGATCTTCGCGGGTGTAACTCTGGATGAGCGGCAGCGCGCTGATGTTCTGCTGCACGAGCGAAGTCACCTGGCTGTCCGCCTGTTGCGCCGCCGCGCCGCGCTCGGTCATCTTCGCGCCGAGAATTTTGATGATGGCCACGACGAACGGAATCGTGGCGAGCGCGATCAGCGTGAGCTTCCCGTTCAACTTCCACATCACCACCACCATGAGCAGGAGCGAGAACGCAGCGTTGAGGAGCGTGAGCGCGCCCTGCTGGAACAAAGTTTGAAACGACAAGGTGTCCCACGACGCGCGGAAGAGGAGGTCGCCCATCCGCGAGGTCTGGTGAAAGCGCAGCGAGAGACGCTGGAGCGTGGCGAACACGAGGCTGCGCACGCGCCGGAGCCCGCGCAGGCCGACCTGGATGGCGACGAAGTTTTGCGCGGCGGAGAGCACTCCTTGCGCGCCATGAATGGTGAAAAGCGCGAGCGAGAGCAGAAGAATCCATTCCGCCGGGGTGTTGGTCCATGCGGGCAGCCACGCGGGAAATCCTTTCGCTTGCAGAACCCCGTCCACGATCAGCGCGATGGGCCAGGGCTTGAGGACATTGCCCACGATGCTCAGGAGACTGAGCGCGAGCACGACAGCGATGCGCCCCGAGTCAGGGCGGAAGAATTGCAGGGCGCGTCGTATGCCGGTCATCGCGCGCGGACAGTAAGCAGCCGCACAGCGGGGGCGAGAGAGTTTTTTGGCGATGACGCTGCCGGAGCGCGCGAGCTACTGCGTCGAGGGCTTCACGATTTCGTGCGTCTGGAACTTCACCTCGCCGACGGCCTTGCCCGCCTTGAGATAGAGTTTGTAGCTCACGCCCGGCTCCAGTTGATCCGGATCCGCGCGCGGCACCTTGGGTTTCATGCCGCGTAATTTCGTACCATAGAGCAGCGCCTTCGTCGGCACGGAGTTCGAGTCGGAAATCATGTGCCACACCGCGTGTGGATACTTGTTGGTCTTTTCGTCGTCCACGGCCACGACTTTGATCTCGGTGAATTTGTATTGGCGATCAAACGCGAACGTCACCGGATAGACCGGCACATCGCCGGGCAGCACGCGCGTGCCGCGCTGCGGCGGGCGGATCTGCGGAAGAATTTGAATTTGCGGCTTCACGAACCAGTCGGTGAAAAAGGCGACATACACGCCGGCCAAAACTACGGCCGCAGTGATCAACACGATGCTCTGTTTCGTCATACGGGTGAGTGGACGTTACGAGCGGGTGATTATTCGCCAGCGTTCTTGTAAAAAACATTTTTTCGGTTCCTCGACCGGCGCGGGTTCGCATCGCAGCGATGCCCGCGAGTGAAAAAATGAAACGCACAAAAAAGGAAACGCATGAAACTGAAAAAAGAAATCCGTCCCGGCGCGGGCGCGTTCACACTGATCGAACTGCTGGTGGTCATTGCCATCATCGCCATTCTCGCGGGGATGCTGCTGCCCGCTCTGGCGCGCGCGAAGGAGTCCGGCAAACGCATCTCTTGCGTGAACAACCTGCGGCAGATGGGGCTGTCCGTGCAGATGTTCACCGACGACAACGACGGCTTGCAGCCGGTGCGGACGATCAACGGCGTGCCCGGCGGAAGCTGGACGACGCAGCTCAAGGATTACTACAAGGAGCCAAAGGTGCTGGTCTGCTCGAGTGATTTGAATCCGCTCAGCAACAGTTCAGCGAACTCGAACGACGACCGCGCGCCGCGCAGCTACATCCTGAACGGCTGGAATGATTATTTCGATTCGGTCACGCCCCTGGCCAGCATCTCCTCGCTCGAAGGCCGACAGATGGCGGAGACCGCCATCAAAAACTCCAGCGACACGATTTTGCTCGGGGAGAAAATCCCGGACTCCATCCATTTCTACATGGATTTCATGGAAGTCGATCCGGCGGATCTGATTGGCAACGATTTCAAAGAAGTCGATCACGCCAAGCACATGAAGACCGGCTCGGCCTCGGCCCAGGCGGGCGGTTCCAACTTTGCCTTCGCCGACGGCAGCGCGCGGTATCTCAAGCACTGGGGGTCGATTCAGCCGGTCAACATGTGGGGCGTGACCGACACCTGGCGGAACGCGGCGATTCCGTGAGGAGTCGCGAACGCCTCCGACGGTGATGGAGCGCGGCTTTCCCGAGCCGCAGCGGCCTCGAATACGGAGAGAGGCTAGAAATTTTCCGACAACCGGGCTTGTCTGGCCTGCTGCGGCTCGGAGAGCCGCGCTCCTACCGCCGCATCACCGCGCCGTCGTGGTTCAGCAGCGCCTGCGCGAGCACGGTGCCAGCGGCGAGTTCCACGGAGTCCAGTGCCGGATTGTTTTTCGCTTCACCGACTTTCAGCAATTGCACGGCGGCGTTGGTGTCGGCGGAAAATGTCGCTCGTTGTTCGGCCAGCAGTTGCTTCAACACGGGAATTTCGCGTGCCGTGGGTTTGCGATTCGTCGTCGCCTGGAACATCCACCTCACGCGCTCGTCATCGCTCCCGCCGCCTTCCTGCATCATGCGCTGGCTCAGGAGGCGTGCGGCCTCGGTGAACTGCACGTCATTCAACAACGCGAGCGCTTGAAGCGGCGTGCTGGTCGATTGACGCTGCACCGTGCAAATGCTCCGGTCGGCGGCATCGAAGGCCATCATCGTGGGCGGCGGCACCGTGCGTTTCCAGTAGGTGTATAGACTGCGCCGGTGCAAATCATCGCCACGTCCCCGGTCATACGACGGCTTGCCCATCGCGATTTCCCAAATGCCGTCGGGCTGGTAGGGCTTCACGCTCGGTCCGCCGATTTTCTCGACGAGCAATCCGCTGAGCGCGAGCGACTGGTCACGCAACATTTCGGCGGTGAGCCGGCGGGCCGGGCCGCGCGCCAGCAGTTGGTTCGCCGGATCGCGGGAGAGCAGTTCCGGTGCGGCCTGCGAGGACTGGCGGTAGGTTTGCGAAAGCGCGATCATTTTCAGAAAGCGTTTCACGTCCCACGATCCCTGACCTTGGACCTTGGACTTTGGACTTTGGACCGCCCCGCCCGCGAACTCCGTCGCCAGCCAGTCGAGCAACTCAGGATGCGTGGGCTGCGCGCCCTGACTGCCAAAGTTGTCGCTCGTCTCGACGAGTCCCTGGCCAAACATCATCTGCCAAAATCGATTCACCGTGACGCGCGCCATCAGCGGGTGATCCGGCTGGAGCAACCAGCGCGCGAGGCCGAGACGGTTCGTGGGCTGACCGGTGGGGAAAGGCGGGAGCACGCCCGGTGTGTTCGCGAACACGCGCTCGCCCGGTGAATCATACGCGCCCCGCTTGAGCAGAAACGCCGGCTTCGGCTGCGGCAATTCCTGCATGGCCATGATTTCCGGAATGGGGTTGATGAACTTGCGCTGCTCGTTGCGCGCGGCTTGGAGTTCCTTTTCCACGGCGCGCGCGGGGGCGAATTGCGTGGCAAAAAAATGCTCAATGCGTTCCTCGCGCGTCGGTTTCACAACGGCATCCGCCACGCGCGCCACTTCCAACGCGGTGAGCGCGCGTTCGTAGATGCGCAACTCGTCCACGCGCCCGCCCTTGAAGCCATTGTCGCGAAAGCGGTTGCCGAGCGTGAGTTCCGGTTCGCCGTCGCCGTAGGTGATGTCCTTCCACAAATCGTCGCGCACGACCTCGACTTCCGCCGCCGCGCCATTGATGAAGACGCGCACGCCATTCGCGCGGCTGGAGCCGTCGTAAGTCACGGCGACGTGGGTCCACTGGTTCGTGGTGAGCGCGATCTTGCTGGCGACCTTGAGCGAATTGCCCGGCCACATGTGATGCAGGCCGAACGCCACGCGGCCATTCTCTAAAAGCAATTCGTAGCCCCGGCTGCCGGCATCAATGGGCGCCTTGCTGTGATGCAGCACCACGAAGCGCGGCGCGTTCGTGGGCGTGTGCAACCAGAGCGAGATACTGAACGGAGTCGCGCGGTTGAAGTGTCCGACCTTGCCGAAGGTGAAACCGTTTTCGCCACTCAACTCCACCGCCTGTCCCGCGTGGCCGTGGACGAGAAGCGGCTTGTCGTGTGCCCGCGCGAAGTTCGTGCCCGCGAGATTCGCCACCTTGTTCGAGATTATTTCGTCGAATGAGAAATGGGCGACGAGACCAGAAATCTCCGCGTCGAGTGCGGGCGAGGAAATCTTGGCAAATTCCCCGCGCGCCGTTTCCCGCAGCGTCGCCAGTTCGAACTCTTTCGCTGCCATGTTGAGCTTCATCTCCTCCAACTTCTTGTCCTGTTCATCGGTCGAGAGCAGCAGCGCAGGCACCGGCGTGGAGTCGGTGAAGTAGCTGGTCTGCCCCGACTCATCGACGTTCTGGAAGAATGCGAAGAGCGAATAGAAATCCTTCTGCGTGATGGGATCGTATTTGTGATCGTGGCAGCGCATGCACTCCGTGGTCAGGCCGAGGAAGGCCGTGCCGAAGGTGTTCACGCGATCCACGACGTAGGCGACGCGATATTCTTCCTCGGCGATGCCGCCTTCCTCGTTCTGGTTGTGCAGGCGGTTGAACGCCGTGGCGAGCCGCTGCTCCTTGGTCGCATTCGGCAGGAGATCGCCCGCGAGTTGCCACGTCACGAACTGATCGAAGGGCAGATTCTCGTTGAACGCCTTGATGACCCAGTCGCGATACGGCCAGACGGGGCGGAAGCGATCCATCTGGTAGCCGTGCGTGTCGGCGAAGCGCGCGAGGTCGAGCCATTCGGTCGCCATGCGTTCGCCGAAACGCGGCGAAGCGAGCAGACGATCCACGACGGGCGCGTGGGCGTTGGTGGAAGTGTCCGCGAGGAAAGCGTCGAGTTCCGGCATTGTCGGCGGCAGGCCGATGAGGTCGAACGTGACGCGGCGCAACCAGGTTTCCTTAGTTGCTTCTGGTGAGGGCGTGATCTTTTCCTTCTCCAGCCGCGCAAGAATGAAGGCGTCAATGGGACTTTGGACCTTGGACCGTGGACCTTGGACCTTCGGCACCACTGGCCGTTGCGGCGGGACGAACGCCCAATGCTGACCCCATTTCGCACCCTCGTTCACCCATTGCTTCAGTGTGGCGATTTGCTTCGGCGTGAGGCTGCGGTTCGAGTCCGTCGGCGGCATCACGTCGTCGAGATTCGTCGTGGTGATGCGGTTGATGAGTTCGCTTTCGTGGCTCTGGCCGGGAATGACGATGGCGTCTTTCGTGCGCAGCGTGCCTTCCTTGGTATCGAGCCGGAGTTTGGCTTTGCGTCCGGTCTCGTCGGGGCCGTGGCAGTGGTAGCACTTGTCCGAGAGAATGGGCAGCACGTCGCGGCCATAATCGACCGCCGCCGCCGCGCGCAGGCAGGACGCGGCAGCCAGGATGATGGCGAGACTGGTGTGCTTCATTCGCATGGGCTTTGGCGCAAACGCTACCTACGACGATGCGGCGTGGCAACTCGCTCAATCTACTTCCTGTCTGGGAGCGCGGACATCGTGCCGCCAAACTTTTCCATGCCGTTCCGCAACCAGGCGAAGTTCTTCAACGAAGAGGCGCACGGAGTAAACAAGACCAGATGCGAACCTTCCTCGTTCCCTCGTCATTCGTGATTTGGAATTCATCCCCGCCTCTTTTACGCTCGGGGCCATGAAAGACGCCGCGCTCTCCGCCCTCGTGAAGTATTCCGACCGCCTGCTGCGCACGCGCGAAGTCACCGACTACGAGGGCGCGGTGAACGGCTTGCAGGTGGAGAACTCCGGGGGCGTCTCGCGCATCGCCGCCGCCGTCGATGCGAGCCTCGCCACCATTCGCAAGGCCATTGATGAGCGCGCCGACCTGCTGCTCGTGCATCACGGATTGTTCTGGAGCAAACGCCATCCGTGGACGGGAAAGAATTTCGAGCTGATGCGCCTGCTGCTGGAGAACGACCTCGCGATCTACAGTTCGCACCTGCCCCTCGACATGCACCCGACGCTCGGCAACAACGCGCAGCTTTGCGCCTCCATCGGCTTGCGGAACTTGAAGCCGTTCTTCCGCATGAAGGAACAGTTCCTCGGCCTGCAAAGCACCGCCTCCGTGACGCGCGATGAATTATCCCGCCGCCTGGCGAACGTGATGAAGTCCGAGGTGAAGCTGATTCCCGGCGGGCCGCAGACCTGCAAGCGCATCGGCGTCGTCACGGGCGGCGCGGGCGCGGAAGTGAAACTTGCGGCGGCGGAAGGCGTGGACACCTTCATCACCGGCGAAGGGCCGCACTGGACTTACGCGCTGGCGGAAGAACTCGGCGTGAACGTGATTTACGCCGGCCATTACGCAACGGAAACCTTCGGCGTGAAGGCGCTCGCCGCGCATCTCTCGAAGAAATTCCGCGTTCCGTGGGTGTTTCTGGATCATCCGACGGGCCTGTGAAGTGCCCCCGGCATCCTGCCGGGTGGAGACTCACTGACGGCGAACGCTGCTCGACACGGGAGTGGTCTGCTGACTGGGTACGCGCCGACCCGGCGGGACGCCGGGGGCACTTCAGTGCTCGTGCGATTCTAGCGCGGGCCGGTAGCCAAATTTCTTCCCCAGCGCGAGACACGCCGCGAGCGGCCTCAAGCCGCCCGTGCAAGTCGGCTCGGAGAGCGACGCGGCGGCCATGCACACGGCGGTTTGCAGACATTGATCCAGTTCCCAGCCTTCGTGCAGTCCGTACAACACGCCGGCGCAGAACGCATCGCCCGCGCCTGCGGTGCCCGCGATGTTCTTGTCCGTGAGCTTGAGCGAAGATTGCCACACGTCGTCGCCTTTGCGCGTGCGCGCAAACGCGCCTTCGGGGAAATGCACCACCACGACTTCCTTCACGCCCATTTGCAGGAGCGCGCCGGCGGCGTGGCGCAAGGCCACGGTGTCGAGCGTGCCGTCGGGCAGGCGAATTTTGAAACCAGTCGTCTTGCCCGCCTCGATCTCGTTCAGGATGCAGTAGTCGCAAAACTTCAGTGCGGGCGTGACGATCTTGCCGAAGCGGTCGCTGTCCTCGCTCACCACATCCACGCTGGTCTTGAGACCGGCGGCTTGCGCGGCGGCGAGCAAACGCGCGCCCTTGGTGCCGTGCTTCACATCGGCCAAGTCCAGCGTGTCCAGCAGGAGCAGATAGCCGAGGTGAAAAATCTTCGCCTTCGTCTTCGTGAAATCGAGATCCTCGCCCGTCCACAG